>NZ_JBTJEQ010000010.1:0-111858 GCF_054456675.1 Jatrophihabitans sp. YIM 134969 | reverse complement strand
CACGAAGACCTCCGGTGTGTGTGCGTTCCTCGACAGCTCGCACTTCACCCGGAGGTCTTCGCCGTGTCAGCTCGCCACGCCGTCACCAACGTCCGTGGTCAGTACACCTAGTGGTCGCCGCCCCCGAGCTGGTCGATGGCGTGGGCCAGCACCGGTGCGAGCACCCGCATGCCGTCGCGGACACCACCGTTGGATCCCGGCAGCGTCACGACCACGGCCGCGCCGATCGTCCCGGCGACCCCGCGCGAGAGCACCGAGGTCGGCACGGCGTCGCACGACACCGCCCGGACGGCCTCGGCGATGCCCGGCAGCGTGCGCTCGAGGAGCGGTTCCACCGCCTCGGGGGTGACGTCGGTCGGGGTGATGCCGGTGCCACCGGTGCTGATCACCGCCCGGACCCCCCGGGCCAGTGCCGAGCGCACGGCCGTGCGGATCGCCTCGATCTCGTCGGGGACGACCTCGCGGCTCACCACCTCGAACCCGGCGTCGGTGAGCAGGGCCGTCAGCAGGGCGCCGGAGGTGTCCTCCCGCTCCCCCGCCGCCGAGCGGTTGGAGCAGGTCACGACCGCGACCGGCGCGGCGTCAGGCACCGCGGGTCCACTCACCGCGACGGCCACCGGCCTTGTGGAGCAGTTCGACGTCGGTGATGCGCGACGAGCGGTCGACCGCCTTCACCATGTCGTAGAGCGCGAGCGCCGCCCCGGCGACGGCGGTGAGCGCCTCCATCTCGACACCGGTGCGGTCGGCGGTGCGCACCGTGGCGGTGATGGTGACGTCGGCGTCGCCGAGCGCGAGGTCGACGGTCACGCCGTGCAGGGGCACCGGGTGGCAGAGCGGGATGAGCTCGGAGGTCTTCTTGGCCGCCCCGATCCCCGCGATGCGGGCGACCGCGAGGGCGTCACCCTTGGGCAGGCCGTCACGGGCGAGCAGGGCCACGACCTCGGCCGTGGTCTCCAGCCGGCCGCGGGCCGTCGCCTCGCGCACGGTGACGTCCTTGGCCGTCACGTCGACCATCCGCGCCGCGCCGTGCTCGTCGACGTGGGTGAGTCCGCCCTCGGGAGCGCCGGAGTCCATGGCCGCGAGCCTACGGAGGCGCGAAGTCGCAGCTTGTGTACGTGCAGCAAGTGCGCCCGGCGCACCGTTGAGCTGTCCCGGCCGGCCCGATACCGTGGGTACCACTCCGAAGCCCCTGAACCGGCCCGTCGCGGTTCCGACCGGGATCCCCTCCCTGGTCGGGCCCGCGGCGGGCCTTCCCACGTCCGGTCCCCCGACGTCAGTGCGGTGCCCCCAGCAGGATTCGAACCTGCGACGCCCGCCTTAGGAGTGCGGCGCTCTATCCCCTGAGCTATGAGGGCAGCGGGACGACTCGCAGGGTATCGGGCGCCGCAGCGCGCACCGCCCTCAGCGCACGCCGCGCGGGCGGTACTGGACGCTGATGCGCGGCCCGACCGGCCGGGCGGTCTTCGGCACGGCGTGTTCCCAGGTGCGCTGGCACGAGCCGCCCATCACCACCAGGTCGCCGTGGCCGAGCGGCAGGCGGTGCACCGGGCCGCCGCCGCCCCGCGGGCGCAGGGCGAGCGTGCGGGGCGCACCGAGCGAGACGATCGCGACCATCGTGTCGTGGGTCGAGCCGCGGCCGATCCGGTCCCCGTGCCAGGCCACGCTGTCGCGGCCGTCGCGGTAGAGGCACATGCCGACGGTGCGGAACCGCTCGCCGAGTTCGGTGGCGTAGTGCGCGTCGAGGGCCTCCCGGACCCGGACCAGCACCGGATCGGGCAGGTCCTCGCCCTCCTCGTAGAACTTCAACAGCCGGGGGACGTCGACGACCCGCTCGTACATCTGCCGCCGCTCGGCGTACCAGGGCACAGCCTCGCGCAGGCGGTCGAACACGTCGTCCGCGCCGGTGACCCAGCCCGGACGGGTGTCGACCCACGCACCCTCGCCGAGCGCCTGGCGTGACACCGTCGCGCCGAGCGGACCGACCTCGACCGGCCGGTCGCTGTCGAACAGCGAGGCCTGGAACCCCACCGTGGCCGTCATGCCTCGACCCTACCGAACAGGTGTTCGATCGGCCAGCCCTCAGAACTCGAACCGGCGACGCTCGGTCGGCGGGATGTCGTCGAGCACCGGCCACGGGTTGGGCCGGTCGATGAGGAACCCCTGTCCGTACTCGCACCCGAGCGTCTGCAACCAGGCCAGCTGCTCGTGGGTCTCGATGCCCTCGGCGATGGTGGTCATGCCGAGGCCCTGGCACAGCTCGATGGTGTGCTGGACGATCGTGCGCGCCCGGATGTCGACCGCGATCGGCGCGATGAAGCTGCGGTCGATCTTGATCGAGGTCACCGGCAGGTCCCGCAGCAGCGTCAGGGACGAGTAGCCGGTCCCGAAGTCGTCGAGTGAGAGGCGCGCGCCGAGTTCGACCGCGGCGTACAGCTCGTCGACCACGGCGGGTGAGGCGTCGAGCAACGAGTTCTCGGTGATCTCCAGGTGCAGGCCGGCGGGCTCCTCGCGGAACGTCGAGTCGATGACGCGCCGCAGGGCGTCGAGCAGCACCCCCCGCCCCAGCTGCGCCGCCGACACGTTGACCGCGATCCAGGGGCGCTCGACACCCGCGACCCCGCGCCGCACCCGCTCGGCGACCAGGTCGAGCACCCGCCACCCCAGCGCGGCGCCGAGTCCGGCCCGGTCGGCCACCGGCATGAACCGGTCGGGCAGCAGGACACCGAGCCGTGGGTGGCGCCACCGCAGCAGCGACTCGTAGCCGACCGTGCCGCCGCTCGCCAGCGAGATGACCGACTGGAAGTGCGGTTCGAGCGCGGTCCGGGAGTCCAGCGCCGTGCGGAGGTCCTGCTCGAGTTCGAGGTCGGCACGCGTGACCGGACGGTCCTGGCTGGGGTCGAAGAGCTCGACGCGGGCCCGGCCGCGCCGCTTGGCGCGCGCGAGCGCCTCGTCGGCCTCCCGCAGGACGTCGACCGGGTGGCTGTGCCAGTCGCGCGTCCCGCTCACGCCCACGCTGAACTGCACGACGGTCGGGACGCCGTCGAGGTCGAACGGCTCGTGGAACGACCCCAGCAGGGAGTCGGCGAGCTCGGCGAGGACCTCCGGGTCGGACTCCCCCTCGAGCAGCGCGACGAACTCGTCACCGGCGAGCCGCACCAGCGTCGCCTCCGGCGGCAGGAACCGACGCAGCCGCGCGGCGATCTGGAGCAGGAGGGCGTCGCCCGCGGTGTGGCCCAGGGCGTCGATGACGCCCTTGAAGCCGTCCACGTCGCCGTACAGCAGCCCGAACGGCACGTGCTCGTCGAACAGGGCCGCGATCCGCCGTTCCAGCACCCGCCGGTTGGGCAGGTCGGTGAGCGGGTCGTGCTCGAGCTGGTGCTCGAGCCGCTCCTTGACCCGCCGCTGCTCGGTGATGTCGGTCCACTGCACGATCAGCGACGGCCGGCGGGGTTCCCCCTCCAACGTCACGGCGGCGTGCATCGCGGTGACGAGGACCCGGCCGTCACGCGTCTGCAGCTCCCGCTCCTGCACCCACGACCCGGCACGGGACACCAGGTCCTCGAACCGGCCCAGCGCCGCGTCGTGGTTCGCGGCCGGGACGACGTCGAGGAACCTCCGCCCGACCAGGTCGCTGTGCGCGTAGCCGAGCATCGCCGCGCCCTGGTCGTTGACCTCGAGCACGATGCCGAACTCGTCGAGGACGGCGGCGGCGACCAAGCCGCTGTCCCACACCATCCGGAAGCGGCTCTCGGCGTCGGCGCGCTTGCGCTCGCTCTCGCCGCGAGCGGCCCACTCGAGCAGGGCGGACCCGGCCTCGGCCGCGAACAACTCCAACGACGTGCGTTGGTCGGTGTCCTGCACCTCACCGGCCGGCAGGTCCACCGACAGCGCGCCGACCAGGTCGGAGGCGCCGTCGTACAGCGGGGCGATCATGGTGTCGCCCGCGTGCCAGGTGCCCTCGGGGACGTCGCCGACCGTGTCCTCCTCGTACCACCCCGGGACGGCCTCGACCTCGGGATCGGACAGCCGCCGGTGGTCGAGGAACAGCAGCCGCCCGGTCGGCTCGCACCGGGCCAGCAGTGCGAGCCACTGCGCCTGACTGGCACGGGAGCCGAGCAGTCCGCCCAACCCGGCGGGGCCCGACACCGCGCGGACCACGAGGTGACCGTCGTCGTCGAGGACGTTCATCACCGCGCCGCTGAACGCGAGCAGCCCGACGACGTCGTCGGTGATCCGTTGCAGGGCGTCGTCGAGCGAGGTGGCCGCGCCCAGGTCCCTGACGGCACGGAAGACCCGGTCGGCCAGATCCCGGCGCAGCGCCACGTCCCGGACGTCCGCCACCCCGGCAGTGTCACACCGTGTCACCAGGCCCGCAATCGCGGGGCCGCTCCCCGGTTCGACGGCGGCACGTGTGCGGCGCGGATCGGGGTGTCCGTCTAGACCTCGACGGACGCCCCGGCGTCGATGACGTCGTACGCGCACCCGAAGCCGCCGAGCGTCTGCTCGACCAGTCCGTTGGCCATGGCCCGGGCGAAGTCGCTGTACACCGCTTCGTGGATCGGGTGGGTCCGCGCCGCCCGGACGGCCACGGCGTAGTCGACCACCTCGGACACCTTGGCCCACGGCGCGGACACCGGCAGCAGCAGCGTCGACACGGGCGCCTCGGGCACGGTGAAGCTGTCGCCGGGGTGGAACACCTCGCCGTCGACCAGGTAGCCGACGTTGGCGATCATCGGGATGCGCGGGTGGATGAGCGCGTGCTGGTCACCGAACGCGCGGATCGAGAAGCCCGCGACGTCGAACGCCGCGCCGCCCGCGACCACACTCACCCGGTCCCCGAACTCGCGGAACTGCGCCGCGACCGACTCCGGCGCGTGCAGGGTCAGGGCGTCATCGGCGCTCAGCGCCGCCCGCAGGGCGTCCGCCTGCAGGTGGTCGGCGTGTTCGTGGGTGACGAGCACCGCCGACGCCCCGGCCAGGGCGGCGTCGGTCTCCGAGAACGCGCCCGGGTCGATGACGAGCTTGCCGCCGTCCTTCTCGAACGTGACGCACGAGTGCGTCCACTTGGTCAGCGTCGTCACGAGGAGTAGTCGCTCCCCTCGTCCGAGGTCGGGGCGTCGTCCTCGTCGACGACGTGGACCGCCGCCTCCTCGGCGCTGGACGCCGAGCCCGCCAGACCGACGTCGGAGGCCACCTCGTCCTTCTCGTCGTCCGGGCCGATGCCCTCGTTCTCGGCGACGAGCCGCCCCGCCCGCGGGTCGGCGTCGTCGAGCGGCGCCTCGCGGTCGAAGACGTCCGGCTCCTCCTCGGAGAGCAGCTGGTCGAGCGACTCGCCCTGGCTCTCCTCGAACGCGGTGGTTCCCCACCGGTCGGTGCCGGGGTCGCGGTCGGGAGGCGAGTAGCCGGTGTCGGCCAGCTCACCCTGGTAGCCGCCGGTCAGGGTCTCGTTCTCGTCGACGTCGTCGGTGTCGGAGACGCCGTCGGCGTAGACCTCGTCGCCGTAGACGGCGTCCGCTTCGTCACCGGATCCGATGGGAGCACTCATGCCTCCACTCAACCACCGCGCCTCCGTGGTGTGCATCCCGGCCCGCGCTGGGTAGGAGTCGACGGTGACGGACGGCGGATCGGTGTTGTGGCTGCGACGCGACCTGCGGGTGCGTGACCACCCGGCCCTGCAGCAGGCGGCGCAGGACGGCCCCCTCACCGTGCTGTTCGTGCTCGACGAGTCACTGCGGCGCCCGTCGGGTGCGCCGCGGTTGGCGTTCCTCTACCGCGCGTTGCGCTCGCTCGCCGCGGAGCTCGAGAGCCACGGCGGTCGGCTGACGGTGCGGCGCGGCAAGCCCGAGAACGTCGTCCCGACGGTCGTGGCCGAGACCGGCGCCCACAGCGTCTACGTCACCGGCGACTTCGGCCCCTACGGCAAGGCCCGCGACGAACGGGTCGAGCAGGCGCTGCCCGACGGCGTCGAACTGGTGCGGGTGAGCTCGCCGTACGCCAACGCGCCCGGCACGGTGATGAAGGACGACGGCGAGCTGTTCAAGGTCTACTCGCCGTACTACCGGGCCTGGCGCAAGCACGGCTGGGACCCGCCGACCCGCATGCAGCTGGGACGCACGACCTGGGCCGACGCGGTCGACTCCACCGACATCCCGGCCGACCCGCACCTGGAGGTCGACGAGCTGCCCGAGGCGTCCGAGGACGCGGCCCGGAAGGCGTGGAAGGCGTTCCTCGACGACTGGCTCGACGACTACGACGAGCAGCGCAACCGCCCCGACAAGCCCGCGACCTCGCGCATGTCGGTGTACCTGAAGTACGGGCTCGTCCACCCGCGCACGCTGCTCGCCGATCTCGAGGGCCGGCAGGGTGTCGGCGCCGAGACCTACCGCAAGGAGCTCGCGTGGCGCGAGTTCTACGCGACCGTGCTGCACGTCTTCCCGGAGTCCGCCCGCGAGTACTACATCCCGAAGATGGCCAAGATGCCGTACGCCACCGGCAAGGAGGCCGACGAGCACTTCGAGGCCTGGGCGACCGGCACGACCGGTTACCCGATCGTCGACGCCGGGATGCGGCAGCTGCTCGCCACCGGCTGGATGCACAACCGGCTCCGCATGATCACCGGGTCCTTCCTCACCAAGGACCTGCACATCGAGTGGACCCGCGGCGCGCGGTACTTCATGCAGCACCTGGTCGACGGCGACCTCGCGAGCAACAACCACGGCTGGCAGTGGGTCGCCGGCACCGGCACCGACGCCTCGCCCTACTTCCGCGTCTTCAACCCCGTCACCCAGGGCGAGAAGTTCGATCCCGACGGCGAGTACGTGCGACGGTGGGTGCCGGAGCTCCGCGACGTCGACGGCCTCGCCGGCAAGAAGATCCACCGCCCCTGGGAACTGGCCGACCCACCCGCGGGGTACCCGGCGCAGGTCGTCGACCACGCCGCGGAGCGGGCCCACGCCCTCGAGAACTACCAGAAGGTCAAGGACCTCTGAGCGGGTATGGGCAAGAGGTGCCCCCCTCCAGGAGACGACCAGCTGCCGAAGTCGCCCAGCCCCCTGCCGACGCCACGCTCGGCGAGTTGGCGGCTGCCGCGGCCCACTGCCAGGCGTGCGAGCTGTACGCCGACGCCACCCAGACCGTGTTCGGCGAGGGGCCGGAACGCGCCCGCGTGGTGATGGTCGGCGAACAGCCGGGCGACAAGGAGGACCGGGCCGGTCAGCCGTTCGTCGGCCCGGCGGGTCGGGAACTGGACCGGGCGCTCGTCGAGGCCGGGATCGACCGCACCCAGGTGTACGTCACGAACGCCGTGAAGCACTTCCGGTTCGAGCGGCGCGGATCGTCGTCGTTCCGCCTGCACAAGACCCCCAGCGCGGGCCAGGTCAAGGCTTGCTTCCCCTGGCTGCAGGCAGAACTCACCGACGTGCAACCGGAACTGGTCGTCGCCCTGGGCGCGACCGCCGCCAAGGCGTTGCAGGGTGCAGCGTTCCGCATCACCGCCTCGCGGGGGCAGTTGCTGGACTGGAACGGCACCCCGTTCCTGGCCACCGCGCACCCGTCCTCGGTGTTGCGCGCTGACGATCCCGACGCCGCGCACGCGGCCCTCGTCGACGACCTCCGCGTCGCCGCCGGAGTGTTGCACTGAACACCGATCTGGTGAAGCTGGCCCGACCGGGCCGGCTCCTCCGCGGGGTGCGGCGACGGTCGGCCCGCTCCGATCTCATGGTCGTCGCCGCGGCCATGACCGCGTACGCGGCGATCGGGCTGGTCGCGCTGCTGGCCGTGGCCTTCCGCTTCACCGCCGCTCTGCTCGGCGCCGACCAGGTCCGGTCCCTCGCCGGGGACCTCGCCGCCTACGTGCCGGGGCCGCTCGGCATCGACCGGGCCGTCACGGAGATCGCGGCAGGAGCCAGCACCATGAGTTGGTGGGCGGTGCTCGGCGCGGTGCTACCGGTCTCGCTCTACGCCGAGGGCACGGTCCGGTGTCTCGAACGGTTCTCCGTGGCGCGCGACACCGCGTCGCGCACGCTGCGCGGCCGCCTGCTGACCGTGCCGATCGTGGTGGTCGCGGCGCTCGGGGTCGCGATCGCCGCGACCGTGCTGCGTCCGCTCATCGAGGCCTCGTTCGGCACCGGCACCGGCCCGCGGCTGCTGGGCGTGTTCCTCGCCTTCGTCGTGCTGTGGCCGGGCATCACCGCCGTGCTGTGCCTGGTCTACCGGTTGTTCACCAGTACGGCGGTGCGCCCGGTGCCGCTCCTGGTGGGGGCAGCGGCGGCCGGGTCCTGGCTGGCCGGGCAGTCGCTGGGCTACGTGTTGACCCTGCGCTACGTCAGCCGGTTCGCGGCGCCGTACGGCGGCTACGCCGTCGCCGGTGCCGTGGCCGCGCTGACGTTCCTGCTCTACCTCAACCACATCGTGGTGCTGCTGGGCTTCCTCGTGACGCTCACACTGCAGGAACGCGCGGGTGAGGACGGCTCGGACCACTGAGCCGCCACCGGGGCGTCGGTCACCGCGTCTCGACGTCGAACGTCCCGCCGTCCGGGACCATCGACAGCTGCCGGGCGAGGTCCGCGTACACCTCGTGCAGTTCGTGCAGCGGGACCGGGCGACGTGCGGCGCCGCCGACGTCCGCGCCCTCCTCGGTGAACGGGAACGGGTAGACCGCGATCCCCTGACCCGGTTCGAGCGCGTCGACCTCCTCCTCCCAGCCGGGCCAGCGCAGATCGGCGGCGAACTCGGCGAGGCCGCCGGTGAGCACGTACTCGACGAACTCGCCGTAGCCGCCGCCGATCCCCACCCAGCCGAGGGTGTCGACCCCGAAGTGGCAGACCTCGCCGGGCTCGGCGTCGAGGCCGCCGCCGTTGATCGCGAACCGACCGCCCAGGGCGTCGAACGCCACGACGAGCCACGGCGGCGGGGTGTCGCCGCGCCGGGGGCTCGCCTCGGCGATACCGGGCAGGTCGGCGGTGCCGGCCCCGAGCAGCGTCAGCCAGCCGTGGTCGACCCGGACGGCACCGGTCTCGGCCGTCATCGCGCCGAGTGGACTGCGGGTCGTCACCTGCAGCTGCTCCAGGGCGGCGTCGCGGCGGTCGGCTGCCGCGGGCAGCACCGTCGCGCCCGCCTCGCGGATGCGGGCCGCGATCGCGGGCCAGGCCGGGTCGGGCACGTCCCGCAGGTCGGCGGCGGTGCGGCGCTCGCTCACGACGCCCGTCCCAGCGGCACCGGACCGGGCTGGCACGACGGGCACCACCAGGTCCGACGTTGCTCCGGGTCCTCGCGCACCTCGGCGGCGACCCGCACCGGGGTCCGGCACCGGCGGCACGGCTGCCCGGCCCGCCCGGCCACCCAGTGCGACTCCCCGCGCCGGGCCACACCGGTGGTGACCTGGTAGGCCGTCGGCACCGACGCCGAGTGCCGCAGCGCCCGAGCGCCCAGGGTCAGCAGCCGGTCGACGTCGACCTCCCCCACCGGCGTCCACGGGCTGTGCCCGCGCAGGAAGCACAACTCGTTGACCCACAGGTTGCCGAAGCCCGCCACCACCCGCTGGTCGAGCAGCGCCGCGGCGAGCGGCCGGTCCGGCTCGAGGCGCAGCCGCCGCGCGGCTTCCCCCGCGTCCCAGTCCGGTCGCAGCGGGTCCGGCCCGAGGTGACCGACGACGGTCGCCTCGTCGGCCGTCCGGACCAGGTCGACCACCGGCAGGTCGAGGCCGTGTGCCGTCGGCCCCCCGACGGTCGCGAGCACCACCCGCACGCTCGGCCAGACGTGGCGCGGCAACCGGCGCCCGGGCCGCACCACACTCCAGGAGCCCTGCATGCGCAGGTGGGTGTGCAGGGTGTCGCCGTTGTCGAACCGGGTCAGCAGGTGCTTGCCGTGGGTGTCGTGGCCGAGCACGGTCACGCCGGCGAGGTCCGCCGAGGCGTGAGCCGCCACCCGCAGCCGGCCCTCGGCCAGCACCCGTCCCGCGAGGGCGGCGTCGAGACGTCGCGCCAGCCGGTACACGGAGTCGCCTTCGGGCACCTCGACGACGGTACGGTCCGCGGCCTCAGCACGGTGGTGCACACTCCCGGCGTGGTCGACGACGAGCGCGACGGGTCACCCGCGGACACCCGCAGCCGCGGTCGGTTCGGCCGGCGTCGAGGCCGTCCCCGGCGCAAGGCGGCCTGGTGGGAACTGCCCGTCCTCCTGGTCGCGGCCGTCGCGGTGGCGGTGCTGCTGAAGACGTTCGTGGTGCAGCCGTTCGTCATCCCGTCGGAGTCGATGGAACGCACGCTGCACGGGTGCACGGGTTGTTCGGGCGACCGCATCCTCACGTTCAAGCCGGTCTACAGCGTCGCCCGCGATCCCCACCCCGGTGACATCGTGGTGTTCCGCGACCCGGGCGGATGGGATCCCGACGCCGTCCCCACGCCGCCGTCGAACCCGGTCCTGCACGGCCTGGCCTGGGTCGGGCAGTTCATCGGGCTGGTGCCGCCGTACGAGAACGACCTGGTGAAGCGGGTGATCGCGGTCGGCGGTCAGACCGTCAAGTGCTGCGACGCGTCCGGCAACGTCCAGGTCGGCAACGACGGGCCCGACGGCACGTTCCGCTCCCTCGACGACGCCAGCTACACCTACCTGTCCACCGGTGACCCGTCGGCGGGGCAGGTGCCCTTCGGCCCGGTGACCGTGCCGGCCGGGCGGTTGTGGGTGATGGGCGACCACCGCGACGCCTCCGCGGATTCCCGCTACCACTGCGGGAACGCGCCGTCCTCGACCGGTGCAGTGTGCAGCGGTGGCAGCAGGGCCGTCGCGATGTCGTCGACCGTGCCCGTGGACGACGTCCTCGGCAAGGCCGTGGTCATCGCCTGGCCGGTGTCGCGCTGGACGACGCTCGGCACGCCGCCGACGTTCGAGGACTTCCCGCTCCCCGCCTCCGCCGGCGCGCCCGCGACCCGGTGGCCGCCGGCGGCCGGGCTGACGGCGGTGCTCGCGCTCGGCGTGGTGGAGCGGCAGCGACAGCGGGGCAGACGGATCTCCTGATCCCGTTGGCGCGGCGGCCGTCGCAGGTTAAGGTCCGGTCCACCCTCTCGCCATCCCGCCGCAAAGGTGCGTGCTCGTGCTGCGTCGTCTGCTCGTCGTCCTCCCCGCCGTCGCCCTCGGAGCCGGCGTCGCGCTGGCCGTCCCGGCGGGAGCGGCCGCCGAGCCGCCCGCGGGCACCGCCGGCAAGACCTACGTCGCCATGGGCGACTCCTACGCCGCGGGCTACGGCCTCCCGCCGTCCGAGGGCACCCGCACCGAGAAGCCGGTGCCCGGGTGCAACCAGACCGACGGCGACTACCCGCACCTGCTCGCCGGCTCCCTGGGCCTCGGCCTCACGGACGTCAGCTGCAGCGGTGCCACCACGGCCGACTTCACGAACCCGCAGCAGGTCACGCCGGGACCGCCCCCACCCCCGCAGCTCGACGTGTTCACCGACGTCCAGCCCGACCTGGTCACGATCACGATCGGCGGCAACGACCTCGGCTTCTCCGGCATCGGCTCGGGGTGCCTCGCGGCGAGCGCGAACGGCCCGATCTTCTTCCACCCGACCTTCAACTCGTGCAAGGCGTACTTCGAGTCGTTGCCCGCGAACAGCAGGATCAACCCGTACAACCGGATCGCCCCGACCCTGAAGAAGGTCGCCGGCGCCATCAAGGCCGTGAAGGCCGCCGCGCCGAACAGCAAGATCGTCGTCATCGCCTACCCGGCCATCGCCCCCGACGCCGCCAACACCCCGGCCGGGGGGTGCTACGCGGCCAACGCGCTGCCGGCCCCGTTCCCGCTGCCCGGGCTGCCGATCAGCCTCGGCTCGACGTTCCCCTTCACCGACACCGACGTGCCGTTCCTGCAGGTGTTGCAGCAGCGCCTCGACGACGGCATCGGCGAGGTCGCGGCGGCCAACGGCGCGCAGTACGCGGACATCTACCCCGCGTCGCTGGCCCACTCCGCCTGCCAGCCCGAGACCGAGCGCTGGGTCGAGCCGATCATCCCGGCCGCCGCGGCGCAGGGCGCGACCAACACCCTGCACCCGAACCTCGCCGGGACGACGGCCATGGCGAACGCGCTCGACCCGGTCGTCCAGGCGCTGTTCCCGACCGCACCGACCTCGACCCCGCCGTCGTCCGGCGTGCCCACCACGCCCGCTCCGACGTCGACCGCGCCGGCGACCGCGACGGGCGGCGCGTCGACCGTCGCCGCGGGCGGGGAGCCGCTCGCGAACACCGGCACGAAGGTCCCGGTGTCGTGGCTGCTCGCGATCGCCGCGGTCGCGGTCGGTGCGGGAGCGGTGTCGGTCGGGCTCGGGCGCCCGCGCCGGGCGCGGCACTAGCGAGCCTCGCGAGCCCTCGCGACGCCTCCGCGACGCCTCCGCGGCCTTCGTCGGACTCCTGTCCGGCGCGCTCGGAGTTTGCACCGTTCCGTCGGTGCACCCTCTGAGCGGCTCCGGCAGGACCGTCACCAGACGGGCGGGTCGGCGGGGAGCAACTCCGGGTCGGTGGTGGCGAACGTCCGGACCGGACCGGGCGGCGTGTGCGGGCCCTCGAACCGGACGGTCACCCGGCCGTGGCCCGATCCCCAGACCCACCCCGCCCCGCGGGTGGCGTGGACGACGTCGGCCCCCGGCCGGTACTCCGGCGCGGGGGCGGCCGGCGGCTCGGCGGGGCCCTCCGGTGCGTCGTCGACAGTCGGAGCGTCACCCGTCGGCGTCGTCACCTCGTGCTCGTCGTCGGCGAACAGGTCGTCCTGGACGTACGTCGCCAGGCTCGAGACGCCGACCCCGACCAGGCGCACGCCGTCGGTGACGTCGAGTTCGGCCAGCAGCCGTCGGGCGATGGCGACCACGGTGCGGAGGTCGTCCGTCGGCTGCGGCAGCGTGGCCGAGCGGGTGAGCCCGGTGAAGTCGTAGCGGCGCACCTTGAGGGTGACCGTGCGTCCGGGCGTGCCGGACGCCTTCAGACGGGCCACCACCCGCGCGGCCAGCAGGTCGATCTCGGTGTGCAGGCGGGGCACGGAGGTGACGTCGACGTCGAACGTCTCCTCCGCCGAGACCGACTTCGCGGCCCGGTCCGGCACCACGGCGCGGTCGTCCTCGGCGCGGGCGAGTGCGAACAGGCCGGTGCCGTGGGCCGTGCCGAACATCGAGACCAGCTCGGTCTGCTCGAGCGCCCGCAGCTCGGCCACCGTGCTCACCCCGCGGCGGTGGAGCTGGGACTCGGTCGCCGGCCCGACGCCGGGGATGCGCGTGACCGACAGGTCGGCGAGGGTGGTGAGCTCCTCGCCCGCGGGGACCACGAGCAGGCCGTCGGGCTTGCGCAGGTCGGACCCGATCTTGGCCACCAGCTTCGACGACCCGATCCCGATCGACGCCGTGAGCCCGAGTTCGGCCAGCAGCCGGGCCTTGAGCTCGGCCGCGAGGGTGGTCACCGCCCCGACGTCGAGGTCGTGACCGCCCGCGGCGAGGTCGACGTAGGCCTCGTCGATCGAGAGCGGTTCGACCAGCGGCGAGACCTCCCGCAGTCGGCCCATCACGACCTCCGAGGCCGCGCGGTAGGCCGGGAACCGGGGCGAGAGGAACGCGGTGCCGGGCGGGCACAACCGCCGCGCGGTCGCGGTCGGCATGGCCGAGCGAGCCCCGAACCGGCGGGCCTCGTACGACGCGGTCGAGACCACCCCGCGCCCGCCGACGCCGCCGACGATGACCGGGCGGCCGCGCAGCGACGGCTTGTCGCGCTGCTCGACCGCGGCGAAGAAGGCGTCCATGTCGAGGTGGAGCACCGACGGCGTGGACCGCACGCCCCGCACGGTAGGCGGCGGTACCGACGACGGCGGGCTCCGGGGTTGCAGATCGGCACGGTTCCGTGCGCCGACCGGCGCCGGTCGGCCACGATGCACCGGTGACGAGCGGGAGCGTGCCGGTGTCCGAGAGTGACGAGTGGAACGAGCGGTACGGCCGCGAGCAGGTCTGGAGCGGCGACCCCAACGGAGCGCTGGTCGCGGAGGTCGCGGACCTCGCCCCCGGGCGCGCGCTCGACGTCGGGTGCGGCGAGGGTGCCGACGCCGTCTGGCTGGCCCGGCGCGGGTGGGCGGTGACCGCGCTCGACGTGTCGTCGGTGGCCCTGGACCGCGCCGCCCGCCACGCGGCGGACGTCGGCGCAGAGGTCGCCTGGCTGCACCACGGCCTGCTCGACGCCGACCTGCCCGCGGGCGGGTTCGACCTGGTGTCGGCGCAGTACCCGTCGCTGCGGGCCACGCCCGGCCGCGACGCCGAGCACGCGCTGGCCCGCGCCGTCGCGCCGGGCGGCACGCTGCTCGTGGTGCACCACGTCGCCGATCCCGAACACGCCCGCGCGCACGGCTTCGACCCCGCGGACTACGTCAGCCCGGACGACGTCCGTGACGTGCTCGGCGAGGGGTGGGACGTGCACTTCGAGCCGTCCCGCCCCCGGGTGGTCCACGGAGGCGGCGGTGCCCACCACACCCACGACGTGGTGCTGCGCGCCCACCGCGTGGGGGCGAGCACCTGACCCGCTCGGCGGATCCGTTGCACCCTGCAACGGATCTGCCGAGGCGCCGGATCAGATCTTGATGACGCCGGTGCAGGTGTTCCCGCCGCGCGTCGCGACGGCGCGGATGGTGTCGACACCCGCCCGGTCGGCCGTGCGGCGCTCGACCGAGAACGAGCCACTGCGCGCCCCGGTGGTCTTGGAGCCCGCGAACACCACGGTCGGGCCGTCGGTGACGCGGACGGTGAAGGTCTGACCGGGGACGTTCGTGTCGACCTCGAACTCGACCTCGAGCCGGCCGTCGTCGGTCTTGGCCTTGAGGTCCCAGGTGCCACGGACCGAGCAGCTGCCGCTGGCCTCGACGCCGTCGCGGCCGCCGGAGGCGTGGGCCGGTGCCGCCGCGACGGCCGGGATGACGAGGGCGGCGGCGACGGCCGCGGTGGCACCGAGCGTGCGGATGGTGTTCATGAGGATCTCCTGGTGGCTTCGGGCTTTCCCGCGCCCTCGACCCGCTCCGGGGGTCGATCGACGCGTGATGAGATTCGCGGTCGTCGCCCTAACCGCACGCTAACTCGCGCCGAAACCTCGCCCGCCACCTCACCCGGGAGGGCAGGTCAGACCGGGGTCGCAGGCTCCGCCGAGGCCAGGCGCGCGTCGTCCGGGGTGTAGCGCCAGAACGACCGCACCGAGAACCCGAGGACGGCCACCACCGCGGCGCACACCAGCCCGCCGCCGACCCACGCCGTCGTCGTGCTGGTGACGTCGGCCGTGACCCCGGCGCGCAGGTCGCCCAGGCGGGGACCGCCCGCCACCACGGCGATGAACACGCCCTGCATGCGGCCGCGCATCTGGTCCGGCGCGTAGGTCTGCAGGATCGTCTGCCGGTACACCGAGCTGACGAGGTCGGCGGCCCCGCCCACCCCGAGCAACAGCACGCACAGCCACAGCTGGCCGACCAGTCCGGCGGCGGCGACCGCGAGACCCCAGGCGATGATCGCGAACGTCAACGCCCGTCCCTGGCGTCGGATCCGCCCGATCCACCCGCTCGAGACGCCGGCCACCAACGCCCCGAGCGCGATCGCCGCGTACAGCCACCCGACGCTGCCGGTGGTGAACCGGTCGGCGGCGGCCGCGGGGAACAGCGCGCGGGGCATGGCCAGCACCATGGCGCAGATGTCGACCGCGAAGCTCATGAGCAGGACCGGTCGGGTCGCGATGAACTTCAGGCCCTCGACCACCGAGCGCAGACCGGGTTTCTCCAGCGTGCCGTCGGGCGGGATCGGCGGGAGCCGGAACGCCGAGTACAGCGCGGCGGTGAACAGCACCGCGTCGACGCCGTACGCGAGGTCGAAGCCCTTCGCGCCGGACAACGCGAGCAGGACGCCCGCGATGAGCGGGCCGATCACCTGCCCGATGTTGCCCAGCGTGAACGACAGCGTGTTCGCCGCGGGGATCAGTTCGGTCGGCACGATGCGTGGGGTGATCGCGCCGCGCGCGGCCGACGCAACCGCGAACGCCCCGGACTGCACGACGACCAGCGCGAGGATCAGCACGACGCTGTCGGCGTGCAACAGCGACTGCGCGAGCAGACCGAGGGTCACCAGCCAGGTGCCGAGCGAGCTGATCAGGTAGAGCTTGCGACGGTCGACGGCGTCGGCGATCGCCCCGCCGTAGAGGCCGAACAGCACGATCGGCACCAGGCCCGCGAACCCGACCAGGCCGACCAGCAGCGAGGAGTCGGTGAGCGAGTACACCTGCACCGGGACGGCCGTCTGGGTCAGCATCGACCCGATGAACGCGGTGGCCTGACCGATCGCGAGGCGACGGAACGGCGGGACGGCGAGCGGTCGCGTGTCGGCACCCTGCCGCACGAGCCAGGCCCGCACCCCGGTCGCGGGTTCGGCGGTGGCGGGTCCGGCGATGTCGGCGTCGGCCTCGAGGTCGAGACCGTCCTCGGGGTCGGGGACGGCGGATCCGCTCACGGCGCCAACCGCTCGACGACCCACGCGCCGTCGGCGAGCGCCCGGAACCGCAGCCGGTCGTGCAGCCGGTCGGGCCGTCCCTGCCAGAACTCGACCGTCACCGGCGTGAGGCGGTAACCGCCCCAGAACGGCGGGGCGCCGTGCACGCCTGCGGCGCGGGCGGCCTCGACCCGCTCGTCGAGCTCCGCGCGTGAGGCGACGACCTGCGACTGCGGCGACGCCCACGACCCGACGACCGAGTCCGCCGGCCGGGTCGCCACGTAGGCCTCGGTCTCCTCGCGCGACACCGGCGCCACCGGGCCCTCGAAGCGCACCTGCCGCTCCTGGGCGAGCCACGAGAAGACCGCCGCCGCCCGCGGGTTCGCGGTGAGGTCCTGGCCCTTGGCCGACTCGTGGTTGGTGAAGAACGTCAGCCCGGTCGGTCCGTAGCCCCGGCACAGCACGGTGCGGACCGACGGCCGTCCGGAGGAGTCGGCGGTGGCGACCTGCATGGCGTTGGCCTCGACGGTCGCGGGATCGGCGGCGGCGGTGGCGAACCAGGCGTCGAACTGCGCCCACCACGTGGGGGCGAGTTCGTCCTCGGTGAGCTCACCGCGGGCGTAGGTGCGACGCATGGCCGCGGGGTCGGGCGGCGGGGACGTCACGGGGAGCCATCATCCCACCGCGCCGACGCCCGCCGCGGGCGGCGGGCCACCGTGACGTGGACCCCTCGCAGCCCCCTCGGACG
The DNA here is from genome assembly GCF_054456675.1 of Jatrophihabitans sp. YIM 134969. Taxonomy (NCBI): domain Bacteria; kingdom Bacillati; phylum Actinomycetota; class Actinomycetes; order Jatrophihabitantales; family Jatrophihabitantaceae; genus Jatrophihabitans; species Jatrophihabitans sp. YIM 134969. The sequence continues at coordinate 94,636 of NZ_JBTJEQ010000010.1, read as the reverse complement.
TCCGAGCATGATGGGGTACGAGCGCACAGATCCAGTCCACCGCCGGAACGGAGCACATCAGGATGCCGAGCAGCGACTACAGCCCGGGCCTCGAAGGGGTCATCGCCTTCGAGACCGAGATCGCCGAGCCGGACAAGGACGGCGGTTCACTGCGGTACCGCGGCGTCGACATCGAGGACCTGGTCGGTTCGGTGACCTTCGGCAACGTCTGGGCGCTGCTGGTCGACGGCAAGTTCGGGCCGGGCCTGCCGCCGGCGGAGCCGTTCCCGATCCCCGTGCACACCGGCGACGTCCGCGTCGACGTCCAGGCGGCGCTGGCCATGCTCTCGCCGATCTGGGGCTACCGCCCGCTGCTCGACATCTCCGACGACGAGGCCCGCGACCAGGCGGCCCGCGCCTCGGTCATGGCGCTGAGCTACGTGGCCCAGTCCGCGCGCGGCCTGTCGACCCCGGCCGTCCCGCAGTCGACGATCGACAAGTCCAAGACCATCGTCGAGCGCTTCATGGTCCGCTGGCGCGGCGAGCCCGACCCCAAGCACGTCCAGGCCGTCGACGCCTACTTCGTCTCGGCCGCCGAGCACGGCATGAACGCCTCGACCTTCACCGCGCGGGTCATCGCCTCCACCGGCGCGGACGTCGCCGCGGCGATCTCCGGCGCCGTCGGTGCGATGAGCGGCCCGCTGCACGGTGGCGCCCCCGCCCGCGTCCTGCCGATGATCGAGGCCGTCGAGAAGACCGGCGACGCCAAGAAGGTCGTCACCGACATCCTCGACCGCCACGACCGGCTCATGGGCTTCGGCCACCGCGTGTACCGCGCCGAGGACCCCCGCGCCCGCGTGCTGCGCCGCACCTGCCGTGAGCTGGACGCCCCCCGCTACGAGGCGGCCAACGCCCTGGAGCAGGCGGCGCTGGCCGAGCTGCGCGAGCGGCGTCCGGACCGCCCGATCGAGACCAACGTCGAGTTCTGGGCGGCCGTCATCCTCGACTTCGCCGAGGTGCCGCCGCACATGATGCCCGCCATGTTCACCTGTGCCCGCACGGCCGGCTGGGCCGCGCACATCATGGAGCAGAAGAAGACCGGCCGCCTGGTCCGGCCGTCCGCCCGCTACATCGGTCCGGACCCCCGCAAGCCTTCCGAGGTCGAGGGCTGGGCGGACATCGCCCACCAGTGAGCAACGGTCTGATCGCGGTCACCGGCGCCACGGGGTACCTCGGCGGCGGCGCGGCCCGGCGGCTGCTCACCGCCGGGGTGACGCCGCGGCTGGTCGTACGTGACCGGACCCGGCTGACGGGTGCCCTCGCGGACGTCGACGACGTCCGCGAGGCGACCTACGCCGACGCCGCGGCGATGACGGCCGCCCTCGAGGGCGTCGACACGCTGTACCTGGTGTCGGCCGCGGAGGACGCCCACTGGGTCGACCTGCACGTGTCCGCCGTCGACGCCGCCCGGGCCGCGGGGGTGTCGCGGATCGTCTACTCGTCGTTCGTCCACGCCTCCCCCGACGCCACGTTCACCTTCGTCCGCGACCACTTCGCCACCGAGGTCCACATCCGCTCGACCGGCGTGGAGCACACGTTCCTCCGGTCGTCGCTCTACGTGGACTTCCTGCCCGGGATGGTCGGCGACGACGGTGTCCTGCGCGGCCCGGCGGGTGACCGCGACGGCGGCCGGGTGTCGTGGGTCGCCCGCGACGACATCTGCGACGTCACGGCCCGCGCGCTCGTCGCGGCCCCGCCCGACGAGGTGTACGACGTCACCGGACCGGCGGCGCTCACGATCGGCGAGACCGTCGCGCTGCTGTCCGAGGTGACCGGGCGCGAGATCACCTACGTCGACGAAGGTCTCGACGAGGCCCGCGCCGCGCGCCGGGCGGCCTACGACGCCGCGGACTTCGAGATCGAAGGTTGGATCACGACCTACGCCGCCGTGGCCGCCGGTGAACTCGACGCCGTCACCGACACCGTCGAGCGGATCGCGGGGCACCCGGCGACGTCGGCCGGGGAATGGCTGCGCGCCCACCCCGAGTCGTACGCCAGACTCACGGCGTGAGCTCGCCCGCGCACCCCGACCCGCTCCGCATCCCGGCGGACCTCCTGCCGGCCGACGGCCGCTTCGGCTCCGGACCGTCGAAGGTCCCGGCCGCGGCGCTCGCCTCCCTCGGGGCGGACGGCGCGGCCGTCATGGGCACGTCGCACCGGCAGGCGCCGGTCAAGGACCTCGTGGCGCGCGCGAAGGCCGGGATCGCGGCGCTGCTGCACCTGCCCGAGGGCTACGAGGTGGTGCTCGGCAACGGCGGTTCGACCACCTTCTGGGACGCCGCGGTGGCCAACCTGGTGTTGGCCAAGGCGCAGACGGTCGTGTGCGGGGAGTTCTCGTCCAAGCTCGCCGCGGCGGTCACGGCCGCCCCCTTCCTCGCGCCGCCTTCGATCCTCGCGGCCGAACCGGGAACCGGTGCAGGATGCAACGCCGAGGTCGGGGTCGACACCTACTGCTGGCCGCAGAACGAGACCTCGACCGGCGTGGTCCTCCCGGTCACGCGGGACGGTCTGCCCGAGGACGCGATCACGCTCGTCGACGCCACGTCGGCCGCGGGCGCGCTCGACGTCGACGTCAGCGCGGCCGACGTCTACTACTTCGCGCCCCAGAAGGTCTTCGCGTCCGACGGCGGTCTCTGGCTGGCCACGTTCTCGCCGGCCGCGATCGAGCGACTCCACGAGGTGCGGCGGCGCGACGACGGCCGGTGGCTGCCCGCCTCGCTCGACCTGCTCATCGCGCTCGAGAACTCCCGCAAGGACCAGACCTACAACACCCCGGCCATCGCCACGCTGTGGTTGCTGGTCGAGCAACTCGAGGCGATGCTCGCGGACGGCGGCCTCAGCGCCGCTGCTGCACGGTGCAACGATTCGTCCGCGCGGCTCTACGACTGGGCCGAGCGCTCGGAGCACTGGACGCCGTTCGTCGAGGACCCGCGGTGGCGCTCACCGGTGGTCGGCACGGTCGACGCCGTGGACGTCGACGCCGCGGCCGTGGCGAAGGTGCTGCGTGCCAACGGCGTGGTCGACGTCGAGCCCTACCGCGGGCTCGGACGCAACCAACTCCGCGTCGGCATGTATCCCGCCGTCGACCCGGACGACGTCAGCGCCCTCACTCGCTGCGTCGACTGGGTGGTCGACCACCTCTGAGCCGCTCACGCTCCGCTGCGGACTCCCGGAAGTACGTCACGACCGACGCGAGCAGGCAGGCCACGCCGACCGCGAGGACCACGAAGCCGAACGTCGGGTCCTGGTAGCTGAACAGCGCGATGAACAGCCCGGCGACGGTGAACCCGACGCCGAAACGCAGGAGCACCGACCAGCGGGGCGAGCGGGGTCGCAGCGGTGCGGACACCTCCCGAGTGTGACAACCGGAGGCGGTGGCGCGCCGGGCCGGGTCAGTGGCGGCGGACCGTGAGGCGGGTGCAGCCGACCAGCAGGGCGACGGCGGGGACCATCGCGACGATCGCGAACCACGGGCTGCCGGTCGCGAAGCCGTAGAGGCCGTGCCAGGCCGACGACACGACGGAGCGCACGGCGCCCAGGTGGTGGGCGTCCGCCGCGGCGAGCGCGGCTGACGGGGATGGGGACACAGCGACCGCCTCGAGGGATGCGGATGAGCTCGGAGTGAAGCGGGCACAGCTCAGCACAGGAAGGGTGCGGCGGCAACCCGACCGTGACGGTCCGGCCGAGGGGCGCGGTGTCCGCAGGGTGTCCGGCGTGCTCTTGGGAGTGACGTCCGACCCCGTCCGATCGGGTCGGTCCCCGTCCGCTCGGCGTGGTGACCGGACGGAGGGGTGCCCCACGCCTAGGGTTTCCGGGCATGCGGCAGCTGCGGTACGCCGGTCCCGGTGAGGACGCGGCGCATGTCGTCGTCGAGGCGCTCGACGGCTCCGACCGGTACACCCTCGTGCTCGACGACGCCCTGCGGGCAGCGGCCCGTCAGGAGCTGCCGAAGCCCGGCGGTGCCGACGACGCCCCGGTCACGTTGTCGCCCCGCGACATCCAGACCCGGGTGCGCGGCGGCGCCTCGCCCGAGGCCATCGCCGAGGAGGCGGGCCTCCCGCTGGACAAGGTGATGCGCTTCGCCTTCCCGGTGCTGCAGGAGCGGGTGCGGGTCTCCGACGAAGCCCGACGCGCCCGCGCGCGGCGCACCACGCCGACCGGCGAGATGGCGGTGTTCGGCGAGGTCGTCGACGGCCGCCTCGCCGCGCACGGGGTCGACCCCGCCGACGTCGCGTGGGACGCCTTCCGCCGCGTCGACGGTCAGTGGACCGTCACGGCGGGCTGGCGCGACACCGGCGCGGGCCCGAGCGCCACCGGTACCGACCGCTTCGCCCAGTGGACGTTCGCGCTGGCCAGCCGGGTCATCACCCCGCTCGACGAGACCGCGGGCGACCTGCTCTCGGACCGTCCGCTGCGCCCGATCGGCGTCGACGTGGACGACGACCCCGAGGACGTGGCCACGGTCGGCGGACCGTACGACGAGTCGACGCTCGCCGACCCGCGCCACCCCACCGGCCCGATCCCGGGCGGGCTGCGGCTCGCGCCGCCGGTGTTCGACGGCCCCGACGGACCCCCCGAGCCCGCACCGCCCGCGGCGCACGCCGACCCGTTCGTGGGGGCGGACTGGCCGGCCGATCCCGCGCCGCGCGGCCTGGGTTCGTTCTTCGACCGCCCGACCGCGCACACGGCCACCCGGGCCGAGGCGCCGGTCCCCGCGGCCTCCGTGGACGCGGCCGAGCTCGTCGACCCGGCCGAGCCGCTGCTGCCGTTCGCCTTCGAGGCGCCCGACGCCAACGCGCCCACCGGCCGCCGGTTCCGCGGCCGCCACGACGCCGAGGGCGAGGCCGATCCCGACTCCGCCGAGGGCAAGGCGGCGCGCGCCCGGATCCCGAGCTGGGACGACATCCTGCTCGGCGTCCGCCGCCGTACCGACTGAACCGACCGCTCCTCCTCCTGCTCACGGCTCGGCCGCCGACCCGTCGAGTCCCGCGCGGTACCCCGCCCGCAGGACCTCGACCGTGGCGCGCGGGGTCACCACGGTGACCGGCCGGTCGATCCCGGCGCGGTCACGCGCCTCGAGGTAGCCACCGAACGACCACCGCCGCAGGTGCGCCCCCGCGACCAGCCACCACCCGCCGTCGACCTCCACCACCGTGCCGTCGGGCAGCTCCGCCAGCCGGCTCGTGAAGGTGCGGCGGTGGTCGCGGTCGACCAGCCGGTCCGCGTGCAGCCGCGCGTCGAGCTCGCCCGCCGACGGCAGGTGGTCGAGCCCGAACGCCTGCTGCCAGGCCGCGCGGAACGCCTCGAACGCCGGGCGGCGGCACTCCGCGCACGGCCGGTGGCCCGCGGCGAACGCGGTCGCCTCGTCGAGGAAGTACAGCTCGGTGTAGCGGCCCGGCTGCCACTGCTCCCGCCGCCGGCCCCCGAACTCCAGCACGCAGACGATCCACCGGGTGACCTGGAACGGACGTGCCACCCGGCCGTCGCGGCCGAGCAGTGGACCCCGGTTGCCGAACACGCCGCCGCGCTCGGGGACGGCGTGGAAGGACCCGTCGGGTGCGACGCGGTTCGGACGTCCGGTGGCCATGCCGTGATCGTGGCACCGGCCTCCGACATTTCGATCTCGAAGGTCACGCCGGAGGCGTAAAGCAGTCGAGACTGTCGGACCCCGCACGTACCGTGTCGGACGTGGTCACGACGGCAGCTCCCGAACCGTCGGCCGGCACCCTCGCGAGCCTGCGCCGGTTGATCCCGTGGCTGCGTCCGTACCGGCGCGCCATCGTCGTCATGTTCGTGACCGCCACCGGGGCGATGCTCGCGCAGTCGTTCGTGCCCCTGGTCATCGGCGCGATGGTCGACGGTCCGATCGCCCGTCACGAGACCGACGGCATCTGGGCCCTGGCCGGACTGGCGATGGGGCTCGGCGTGCTCGAGGCGGCGCTGTTCTTCTGCCGCCGCTGGGCCATGGCCACCGTGGCCCTCGGCGTCGAGACCGATGTCCGGCGCGACGTCCACGCCCACCTGCAACGGCTGCCGGTCTCCTTCCACGACCGGTGGCCCTCGGGTCAGTTGCTCTCCCGCGTGACCTCCGACCTGTCGGCCGTGCGCCGCTTCGTGGGGTTCGGCGCCATCTTCTTCGTCGCGAACCTGCTCACCGTCGGCGTCATCTTCGTGCTGCTGGTCCGGCTGCAGCCGTGGCTCGGCATCGCCGTCGTCGTGCTGCTGCTCCCGCTCATCTACCTGACCCGCACGTTCGAGATCCGCTACAGCGCCGACGCCCGCCGCGCGCAGGACCTCACCGGTGACCTCGCGACCGCGGTCGAGGAGTCGGCGCTGGGCATCCGCGTCATCAAGTCCTACGGCCGTCGCCCCACGATGCTGCGGTCGTTCAGTCGGCAGGCCGAGGTGCTGCGCGGTGCCGAGCTGACCAAGATCCGCACCCTCGCCGGCTTCTGGACTTTCCTCGAAGCGGTGCCGCAGGTGGTGCTCGGCGTGGTGGTCGTCGGCGGCGGGTACGCGGTCGTGCACGGCAGCCTCGACCTCGGCGCGTTCGTCGCCTTCCTCACCCTGTACCTGCGGCTGCAGTGGCCGATCATCTCGATCGGCTGGTTCCTCGCCCTCGGGGAGGAAGCCGCCAGCGCCACCCGTCGCATCTTCGAGGTGCTCGACTCCCCGGTCACCATCGCCGATCCCGCTCCGGCGGCCGTCCCCGCGGAGGCGACCGGCGTCCCCGCGGGCCGCCTCGAGTTCGACGGCGTCCGGTTCCGCTACCCCGATGCCGACCACGACGTCCTCTCCGGCATCGACCTGGTCGTCGAGGACGGCGAGACGGTCGCGCTCGTCGGCGCCACCGGGTCGGGCAAGACGACGTTGACCTCGCTCGTGCCGCGGCTGCACGACGTCTCGGGCGGCGCCATCCGGATCGGCGGGGTCGACGTCCGCGAGTTCTCCCTCGACGACCTGCGGCACCGCGTCGCCACGGCGTTCGAGGAACCGACGCTGTTCTCGGCGAGCGTGCGCGAGAACGTCACGCTCGGCCGGCCCGACGCCACCGACGCCGACGTCGCGGAGGCCGTCGAGGTCGCGCAGGCCGGGTTCGTCTTCGACCTGCCGTTCGGACTCGAGACCCGGATCGGCGAGCAGGGTCTGTCGCTCTCGGGCGGCCAACGGCAGCGGCTCGCCCTGGCGCGTGCCGTGCTCGGCCGTCCCCCGGTGCTCGTGCTCGACGACCCGTTGTCGGCTCTCGACGTCCACACCGAGGAACTGGTGGAGGCGGCACTGCGCCGCGTCCTCGCGAGCAGCACGGCGCTGGTCGTGGCCCACCGGCCCTCCACCGTCGCGCTCGCCGATCGCGTGGCCCTGCTGCAGGGCGGCCGGATCACCGCCGTCGGCACCCACCAGGACCTGCTGCGCGACGTGCCGGCCTACCGCGACCTGCTCGCCCAGGAGTCCGACCTCACCGGGGCGGCGCGATGAGCACCGACACCGGCACCGCGATCGGCCGCGAGAGCGACGACACCGACGTCGACCACTGGCGCGGCCGCCTGCCCGAAGACGCCGCGGCCGCGGCCGAGGCCGAGGACGCCCTGCTCGCCCCGGCGAGCGCGCGCCTGGACCGCGACGCCCGTCGGTTGCTCGGCGACCTGCTGCGCCCCCACAAGCGGGCGGTGGCGCTGACCTTCACCCTCGTGGCCCTGCAGACCGTTGCGTTCCTCGCGGCGCCGTGGCTGGTCGGTATCGCGATCGACACCGGGCTGCCCGCTGCCCGCCGTGGTGACTGGACGCCGCTGCTCACCGTCGGCATCGCGCTGGTCGTCACCGGCACGGCCGCGGGCGCCCTGCGCTGGGCGTTCATCAAGATCGGCGGCCGGGTCGGTCAGGCCGTCCTGTACGAGCTGCGTCGGCGCGGGTTCGACCACGCGCAGAAGCTCTCGGTCTCCTTCCACGAACGGTTCACCTCCGGGCGGGTCATCTCCCGGCTGACCTCCGACGTCGACACCCTCACCGAGCTGCTCGACACCGGGCTGGACCAGCTGCTGGCGGCGTTCGCGATGATGTTCGGGATCGCGATCGTGCTGGTCGTCCTCGACTGGCAGCTCGCGCTCATCACCTTCGCCGCGTTCGTGCCGCTGTACCTGCTCTTCCGGTGGTTCTCCAGCCGGTCCAAGACGGCCTTCCGTGCCACCCGCGAGACCGTCGCGGTGCTCATCGTCAACTTCGTCGAGACGTTCAACGGCATCCGCGCCGGCCAGGCTTACCGCCGCGAACGCCGCAACGAGAAGCTGTTCGGCACGCTGAACAACTCCTACCGCGACGCCAACGACGTCACCTACAAGTTGCAGGCGGTCTTCACCCCGACCACCACCCTGGTCGGCAGCATCGCGCTCGTCGCGATCCTCGTGGTCGGCGCGTTCCGGGTGGCCGGCGGCAGCCTGGAACTCGGCGTGCTGACGGCTTTCCTGTTGTACGTGCGGTACTTCTTCGACCCGCTCGAGGACCTGTCGATGTTCTGGACGTCGCTGCAGTCCGCGACGGCCGCACTGGAGAAGATCTCGCGTCTGCTCGCCGAGGAGCCCTCGGTGCCGGAGACCCGCGAGCCCCGCCCGCTGCCCGACCCGGTCGAGGGCGCCGTCGACCTCGACGGCGTCGACTTCGCCTACCGCACCGGTGACGACGCCAAGGTCGTCCTGCCCCACCTCGACCTGCACGTGCCCGCGGGTCAGACCGTCGCGCTCGTCGGCGCCACCGGCGCCGGCAAGTCGACGATCGCCAAGCTCATCGCCCGCTTCTACGACCCCACGTCCGGGCGGGTGGCCCTCGACGGCGTCGACCTGCGCGACCTCGCCGAGGCCGATCTGCGCCGGGCGGTCGTCCTGGTCACCCAGGACAACTTCCTGTTCTCCGGCTCCGTCGCCGACAACATCGCCTTCGGCCGTCCCGAGGCGACTCGCGAGGAGGTCGAGGCGGCCGCCCGGGCCGTCGGGGCCCACGAGTTCGTGGCGGCGCTGCCCGAGGGCTACGACACCGACGTGCGCAAGCGCGGCGGGCGGCTCTCGGCCGGGCAACGCCAACTCGTCGCGTTCGCCCGCGCCTTCCTCGCCGACCCCGCGGTGCTGGTGCTCGACGAAGCGACGTCGTCCATGGACGTCCCGACCGAACGTCTCGTCCAGCGGGCGCTGCGCACCGTGCTGCACCAGCGCACCGCGTTGATCATCGCCCACCGGCTGTCGACGGTCGAGATCGCCGACCGCGTCCTGGTCCTCGAGGACGGCCGGGTCGTCGAGGACGGCACCCCGTCCGACCTCATCGCCGCCGGCGACGGCCGCTTCGCGTCCCTGCACGGGGCGTGGAAGGACTCGCTGGTCTGATCCCGTCGACGCCGGGTCAGATCTGGTTGGTCCCGCCGTCCACGTAGAGGTTCGCGCCGTCGACGTAACTGCTCTGGTCCGAGGCCAGGAAGGCCACGACAGCCGCGGCCTCCTCCGGTCGGCCCATCCGCTTGCGGGGCACGGTCGCCACGACGTTCTCCCGGACCGCCCGGGCGACGTCCTCGTCGCCGAACGCGGCCGTCCCGCCCGGCGTCTCGATCCACGCGGGTGAGACCACGTTGACGCGGATGTCCCGATCCTTCAGCTCGACCGCCCACGTCCGGGCGAAGGACCGGACGGCCGCCTTCGACGCGGCGTAGGCGCCGAACGCCGCGACGCCCCGGTCGGCGGCGGTCGAGCCGATCAGGACGATCGACGCGCCGTCGTTGAGCAGCGGCTGCGCCTTCTGCACGGTGAGCACCGTGCCGCGGACGTTGACCCCGAAGGTCTGGTCGAGGTGGTCGGCCGTGGTGTCCGCGAGCGTCACGAAAGCCGCGACGCCGGCGTTGGCCACCAGCACGTCGAGGCCGTGGCCCCGTGCGCGGACGGCGTCGTACAGGCGGTCGAGGTCCGCCGGCTCCGAGATGTCGCCGACGACCGCCGTGGCGCGGCCGGGGCCGACGGCACCCAACGCGCTCTGCAGTTCCGCCTCCCGCCGGCCGGTGATGAACACGTGCGCGCCGTCGTCGGCCAGGCGGACCGCGGTGGCCAGCCCGATGCCGCTGCTGCCGCCGGTCACCACCGCCGTCTTCCCGTCGAGCTGTCCCATGAGGTGTCTCCGTCTCGTGCGTCGGTTCGTGCGAACACCTCCAGCATGCGGATGTCGGCCGTACGATGCCTCATGTCCAGTCCACGATCCGTTACGCATCGTCCAGAGGAGGTGCCGTGCTCGGGTTCGGCGATCCGGTGGCGGACGCGATCGGTCTGCTCCGTCCGCGCACGGTGGTCGGCCCGAGCGTCCGGGCGACCGGCCGGTGGGGGCTCCGGTTCCGGGCCTTCCCGCACGTCCGGACCGGCGGTCTGGTGCGCGGCCGTTGCTGGCTGGTCCTCGAGGGGCACGAGCCGGTACCCCTGCGGCAGGGCGACACGTTCCTGCTGGGCAACCCGCCGCCCTACGTGCTGGCCAGCGCTCCCGACGCCCCGACGCGGGCGGCCGAGCCGGTGTTCGCCGCCGCCCACGACGGGCTGGTGCGGATCGGCCGCGAACGCGAGGACGACCTGTACCTCTGCGTCGGACACATCGGCTTCGACGACGAGAACGCGGCGCTGCTGACCGATCTGCTGCCACCGGTCGTGGTCGTCCGCGCCGACGAACCCCACGGCGCGCGGCTCGCGCAGCTGATCGACCTGCTGGCCACCGAGGTCGGCCTCGCCGCCGCGGGCGGTCCGCTGGTGGAGAACCACCTCGCGCAGATCCTGCTCGTGCACATGCTGCGGGCCCACGCGGGCCGGACCGACCGACCGACGGGCTGGCTCGGCGCGCTCAACGAGGACGGCGTCGGCACCGCCCTGCGCGCGATGCACGCGGACGTCTCGCACCCGTGGAACCTGCAGGAACTCGCGCAGGTCAGCCACATGTCGCGCTCCGCGTTCGCGCAGACGTTCAAACGTCACGTCGGCGTACCGCCGCTGGAGTACCTCGGCCAGTGGCGCATGAGCCTCGCCCGTGACGCCCTCGCCCGCGAGACGGTGTCGATCTCGAAGCTCGCACGCGCCACGGGCTACGGGTCCGAGAGTGCCTTCAGCACCGCGTTCCGCCGTGTCGTCGGCTCGTCACCCGCCCAGTTCCGGAACCAGGCCCGGCAGGTGGCGCCGGTCAGGAGCGGTCGGGCGTGACCGCCTCGACGCGGACGACGGGCTCGAGCGCGCGGACCCGGGCCAGGAACGCGGCGGTGGCCGGCCGGGCCTCGTGTTCGTCGAGGGCGTCGCGGTCGCGGTACACCTCGTAGAAGATCCGCGACCACGGCGCGTCGATCACGGTGTGGGTCGTGTACACCAGCGTCCCCGGCTCGGACTCCACCATGGTGGGCACCACCTCGGCCACGAGGTCGTCGAACGCCGCCGCGGCGTCGGCGTCGGGCAGGTCGAACCGGACCACGAGTGCGTACACGCAGCGGAGTGTGTCACTTCAACGGGTCGTGGCCCCAGTTCATCAACGAGTACCGCCACGGGGTCTCCTCGAGTTCCGACCTCGACGTGTCGGGCTTCTGTTCGAGGTGGCGCGACACGTACCCGTGCACGCGCTTCATCTGCGCGAGGTCGTCGTCGGTCAGGTCGGCGACCTTCGTCGTGAGCAGATCGACGATGCGTCGTCCGGACTCGTGCCCGGTGCTCTCACCACTGCCGCCCTTCTTCTGTCCGACGGACTTCGACTCGTCGGTGTCCAACCACGTCTCCAGCTCCGACGCGGTCATGTTGACGGCCTCGTGGAAGTCGTCACGGATCTGCTTGTCGTCATCGGCCATGTCGGGTACCTACCCGCGAGCCCGTGCTTCACCGCCACCCTCATGCCGGACGGGTCTCCGCAGATGACCGAGACGTGGGTGGACCGCCTTCAGCCGGCCAGCGCCGCCGGTGGAAGCGGGACCGAGGTGGGTTCGGGGTCGGCGTCGTCCAGGACGAGGCGCGCGACCCGTCGGTACGCCGACCGGAGCGCCCGGGCGACGACCGGCCGTTCGAGGCCGAGACGTCCTGCGGCCTCGGCGGCGGTCAGACCGTCGAAGTAGACCAGCCGGACGACGCCGCGTTCGACGTCGTCGAGCGCCGCGAGCATCTCGGCCGTGGTCACGCGCGGCAGGTTTCCACCCCGCTGGGGACCTCGTCCACTTGTCGCTGCAGAGATTGTCCCCTGAACAGAACGCGGCCGGCGACTCAGCGGGGCCGGGCCTCGGCGACGACGGCCCACAGCGGGTCGCCGCGGTAGGAGCGGTCGGCCGGCGTCCGCAGCGACGCCCGGGCCGGGGTGAAGCCACCGGCGCGGCGCAGGTAGTCCACGACGATGCCCGCGCGGCCCTCGTCGTCGGCCGAGAGCCAGCCGTGCACGGCCTTGGTCGGGAAGCACCGGTTGGAGAAGGTGATGACGACGGAGCCGCCGGGCCGCAGCACCCGCGCCACGTCGGCCAGCACCTCCACCGGGCGGGTGAGGTAGTCGATCGACACGCAGCACAGGACGGCGTCGACGTCGTCGTCGGGCAGCGGGATCCGCGGATCGACGTTGAGGTCGTGCACGATCCGTTCGGTGGCCACGGGGTTCGCGTCGAGTTCGACCGCGTTGAGGCCCAGGACGACGAGCTCGGCCGGTGGCGTGCGCAGGTGCGACACCCACGACGACATGAGGTCGAGGACGCGTCGGGGCTGCGGCGCCGATCCGTCGACCGCCAGTTCGGCGTAGAGATCGCCCACCGCGGCGATGGCGGCGTCGTCGATGTGCGTCACCAGCCGCGGCGCCCGGTAGAACTCGCCGTCCGGCCGGTCGTCGTCGCGGGACGTGAACCAGGAGGGCAGCGCGTCGGTCACGCCCCGAGTGTGCGCTCGGCCAGGATGAGCGGGTGGACCAGCGCCTGAGCTTCATCACGCTCGCCGTTCCCGACCTCGCCCGCGTCCGGGAGTTCTACCTCGACGGACTCGGCTGGACCGCCGAACTCGACATCGCCGACAGCGTCGTGATGATCGCGGTCGCGCCGAGGGTGGTGCTCTCGTTGTGGGCGGAGGCGGAGTTCGAGGACGAGGTCGGGCCGGTACGCCGCGGCGAGGGGGTGGCGCCGATGACGCTGGCGCACAACGTGGCCACCCGCGAGGAGGTCGACACGACGCTGGCGCAGGCCCGCGCGGCCGGCGCGTCGCAGGTGCGGCCGGCCACCGATCGCGAGTGGGGCGGGTACAGCGGCTACTTCTGCGACCCCGCCGGGTTCTGGTGGGAGGTCGCGTGGAACCCGGGTCCGGTGGGCCGCAGCGTGCTGCCCTAGAGGTCTTTGCGTCGCACCGACGTCCGCCTGACACGACGCGAACGCGCCGCGCTCGCCGTGGCTCTGGCGGGTTCGCGCCACCGGCGCGAAGACGCTCCAGCGGGCTGCCCACAGGGTCGCGACGCGCCTGAACACTGACGGCGACCCGCGTCGTCGTCGGAGGTTTCCCTTGCGCAGCAGCACCATCCGCTCTCTCCTGACCGTGCCCGCCCTCACGGCCGGCCTGCTCGTCACCGTCACCCTGCCGGCGACGGCGGCACCGCCAGCAGCGCCCGCTCCCGCACCGGTCTCCCCCTCGACCGCCGCGCTGCCCGACGCCACGATCACGCTCGTGACGGGTGACCAGGTCACCGTCGAGCACCGGGGCGGCCGGCAGTCGGTGGTCACGCACGCGGCCGACCGGGGCGACGCCACCGCACCCGTGGGGTTCTCGATGTTCGTCCTGCGCGGCGACACCTTCGTCGTGCCGTCGGACGCCGCTCCCTACCTGGGTGGGCTGCTGGACTGGTCGCTGTTCGACGTCAGCGCGCTCGTCCGGGCGGGAGCCGTCTCCGGAGCCGCCACCCCGCTCACCGTCGTCGCCGACGACGCCGGCGCGCGACCCGCCGTCCCCGGAGCGAGCGTGTCGACCGCACGACCCGCGGCGGTGCCGCACGGGACCGACGTCAGCGCGGCGTCCACGGCCAGCGAACCGGTCGCGAGCGCTGCGACGTTCGGCCGCCGCCTGGCGCTGCGACTGCAGGCCGACGTCGCTGTCGCCCACGGCGGAGCGCGTCCGGCGAGCGCCGGTCCTGATGCGTTCGCGGGCATCCGCACCATCGCCCTCGACAGCGCCACCGCGCACCCCGTCGACCCCACGGTCGCCGGCACCGGCGCGGCGGCGGAGGACCCCGGCTTCGTCATGGAGACCCTCGGTCTCAAGGCCATCGGACGTGACGGCAAGGCGCCCAACGCCGACTTCGCCGGCAACGACGGGTTCTTCCTCGTCACGGACCTCGACGACCCGGCGGGTTTCGACGCCGAGATCCCGGTGACGACCGCGAAGCAGAAGTGGAGCGTGCCCGCCGGAACCTACGACGTGCGCGCGCAGGTGAGCACCTGGTTCCAGAAGACGATCCGGTTCGACGACGGCACGGTCAGCACGGTCTGGGACACCAGCACGTCGCTGCTCTGGCAGCCGCAGGTCGCGGTCACGAAGGACACCACGTTGACCTTCGACGCCCGCACGGCGAACGCGGTGCCGCTCATCGCCACTCCCGACGCGGACACGACGGCCGGGTGGCGGACCAGCGACGCCTGTTGCACCCCCGTGGCCGAGTTGATGACCGACCGCACGTCGACCGACGACAGCCTCGACCTGCCCTTCGCCGTCGAGCGCGGGCCGAGCCTGCTCGCGCACGGGGTCATCGCCTCGGAACTGTTCGCCGCGCCGTCACCCGGCGCCGTCACCAAGGGCCACCGGCGGTTCTACGAGGAGGAGGAGCTCGACTCGCCCGCGACCGGGCACACGTACAACCTGCGCTACCCGTCCGCGGACGGCTCCGTGCCCCCGGCGTTCCCCACGAAGGTGGGAACAGCCGCGCTGGCCGCGATCCCGGAGACGTTCGCCAGTGAGGTCCCGGGCCGCACGGGCTGGCACGTCCGGATCGGCCTCGAGCCCTGGGAGACGACCGGGCTCGGCGAGGCCGCGCCCGTCGTGGAACCGGCGCACATCACCGGGTACGTGCTCGCCGACGGCCACGACCGCACGACCGTGTGGAGCGAGATCGCCACCCCGATCGACGAACCGCAGTACCGCAACGCGGACATCTTCACCGGGCCCTACCAACGCTTCCAGCCGGGCGGGCAGACGCCGGTCGAGTGGTTCGCCGGGCCGGAGCGGCCGGGTGTCGCGGATCCCGGGACGCTCCCGGCCGGTGTGACGGAGACCTGCGCGGCGTGCCGCACGCCGAACTCGATCGGCTTCGACGTCTCCCCCTACGTCGACGGCAGCAACGACCACCGGGCGTCGGCGCTGGTGACGGCACCGTTCCGCGGTCCGTCGCTGACCGACACCGAGGAACTGGACGAGATCGTCAACGGATCCCTGGTCGCGAGCACCACGACCGCGACCGACCCGAGCCTCGGCTCCGGCGTCACGACCCTGCCGGCGAGCCCCGGGTACGGGAGCTACGAGCTGGACTACACGGTCGACCGCAACGCGCCGTGGTCGTCGCTGGCGACGTCGACGACGACGCGGTGGACCTTCGGCTCGGCGCCGTCGACGACCACCACCCCGCTGCCCGCGGGCTACACCTGCGGTGCGCTCACCGGCGCGTGCTCGGTGTTGCCGCTGGTCGTGCTCGACTACCAGGTCCCGCAGGACGAGCACACCGGTGTGACGGCCCCCGGCGCGGTCACCTTCACCGTCCGCGGTCGTCACCTCCCCGGCGCCACCACCACCGCCACGATCCAGAACCCGAGCGTGCAGGTGTCCTACGACGACGGCACCTCGTGGCAGCGGGTCAGCGCGGTGCAGTCGGCGGGCGGCGGCACGTTCCGCGTCACCGTCCAGACGCCGGACCCGACCTCGGTGACCGGCTTCGTCTCGCTCAAGATCTCCGACGACGACAGCCAGGGCAGCGAGGTCAGCCAGACCGTCGTCCGCGCGTTCACGCTGGCCGGCAGCGCCGCGAGCCGCGGCACCGGGGTGGGCGACCCGGCGGCCGGCACCCCGCGTGGCACCGGCACGGCCGGCACGTCGGCCGCGGTGTGCGCGGCCCCCACCGCCACGACCGCGGCCTGCGACGCCCTGGTGCGCACCGGTGACGACGGCGCCCCGCTCATGACGAAGGCCGCCACGCTGACGACGCCACCGTCCGGGTACGGCCCGGCCGACATCGCCAGCGCCTACAAGCTCCCGGTGTCCCAGGGCGGCGGCCAGACCGTTGCACTGGTGGACGCTCCGGGCGACCCGAACATCGCGGCGGACCTGGCCGTCTACCGCAAGCAGTACGGACTTCCGGCGTGCACGGTCGCGAACGGCTGCCTCACGATCACCGACCAGCTCGGTGACGGACCGCCGTCGCCGCCGTCGTACGACCCCGGCTGGGGGCTGGAGACGGCCCTGGACCTCGACGCCGTGTCGGCGGCCTGTCCGAAGTGCCACCTCATGCTGGTCGTGGCCGACTCCGCGTCGATCCCCGACCTCGGGCAGGCGGTGGACACCGCGGTCCGGCTCGGTGCCGACGTCGTGTCGAACAGCTACGGGCTGTACGAGAACCCCGCCGTCAAGGGTTTCGCGAAGGACTACCAGCACCCCGGTGTGCCGATCGTCGTCAGCTCCGGTGACATCGGCTTCGGCTACCACGGCACGCTGGGCGGCGCCCAGTTCCCGGCGAGCGTGCCGCAGGTGACCGCCGTCGGCGGGACCCGGTTGACACCAGACACCGGTGTGGGACGTGGTTGGGACGAGACGGCGTGGAACGACGGCGGGAGCGGCTGTTCGGCGTACTTCGCCAAGCCGTCGTACCAGACCGACGCCAACTGCCACATGCGCACGGTGGCCGACGTCGCGGCCGACGCCGACCCGGCGAGCGGGCTCGGCATCTACGACAGCGCCTACACCAGCGGCGGCGGCTGGTACGTGGTCGGTGGCACCAGCCTCGCCGCGCCGTTGATCGCCGCGGTGTACGCGCTGGCCGGGAACGCCGCCACCGTCGGCGGGCCGGGGTACCTCTACCAGCACCGCTCGGCGTTCCACGACGTCACCTCGGGATCGAACGGGTACTGCGGCAGCACGCAGAACCGCTTGTGCAACGCGGTGAAGGGCTACGACGCCCCCACGGGCGTCGGGACCCCCAACGGGATCGGCGGTCTGTGAGTCCGGGCTCGACGCCTTGTCGTCGGACGACGGGTCGAGCGATCCTCGATCGGTGGGTGTGCTGGCCGACGTCGGGATCACCGATCGCGAGGAGTCCGTCTACACCGCCCTGATCGACCGGCCGGGGTCGACGGCCGCGCAGCTCGCACCACGCTGCGGTCTGTCGGCCCCGGCCGTCACCCGGGTGCTGTCCGGGTTGCGGGACCGCGGCCTGGTCGTGCGGGAACAGGGACGCGGCAACCGTTGGTCCGCCGTCGGACCGGGAGCCGCGCTCGACGTCCTCGTCCGGCAACGTGCGGACGCCCTCGACGAGGTCCGGCGCACGGTGGCCGGGCTCGCCGAGCGACACGAGGTCGCCAGCCGGCTCGAGGGGTCGGGCGAGATGGTCGAGGTGGTCAAGGGCGACGAGGCCGTCCACCGTCGGTGGTTGCAGCTGCAGTACAGCGCGCGGACCTCGATGCGGGCCTTCGACAAACCGCCGTACCTGTACACGGGGAACCCGGCGGAGACGGTGCTCCTGCGTCAGGGGGTCTCCTACCGCACGGTGTACGACCGCGACGCGCTCACCGCGCCGGGCAAACTCGACCGCATCCAGGTCTCGCGCGAGGCGGGCGAGGTCTGCCGCATCGGCGACAACGTGCCGATGAAGTTGTTCATCGCCGACGAACGGATGGCGCTCGCGCCCCTGCACGAGAGCGCGGACATCGAGAGCGCGGTGGTCGTGTACCCGTCGGCGTTGCTGTCGGCGCTGGTGGCGTTGTTCGAGTCGTTCTGGGAGCGCGCCGTCCCGTTGCGCGACGTGGACTCCGGCCCGCAGCGCTGGTCGTCGGTGCTGACCCCGTTGCAGCGCGAGATCCTCGACCTGCTCGACGCCGGACTCACCGACGAGGCGATCGGACGGCACCTCGAGGTCGGCTACCGCACCGTGCAGCGGCGCATCAGCGAGCTGATGGACCAGTTCGGGGCGCACACCCGCTACCAGCTCGGGGTGCAGACCCAACGGCTGTACCGCGACGACCCGGCGGACGGCTGACGGGCGGGCCCACGATCACCGGGTCCGCCGGGAGCGAACGCGCCGTCACCCGCCGTGCTGCAGCTCCAGCGGCGTCACACCGGGCGGGTCGAAACCCATGACCTGACCGTAGAAGGCCAACGACGACTCCAGGGCGTCGACGACGGTCTCGCGCCGACGGAAACCGTGCGACTCCCCCGCGTACGTGCGGTAGGCGTACGCGACCCCCCGGGCCCGCACGGCCTCGACGAAGCGTTCGGCCTGCGACGGCGGCACGATCGGGTCGTCGAGCCCCTGCAGCACCAGGACCGGCACGGTCAGGCCGTCGACGTTGTTGACGGGTGCGCGGCTGTCGTACAGCTCCCGTGCTTCGGGCAACGGGCCGATGAGGCCGTCGAGATAACGGGATTCGAAGTCGTGGGTCTCGGCGGCGAACTGGATCAGCTCGGTGACGCCGAAGTACGAGACGCCGCAGGCGAACGCGTCGGCGCGCGTCAGGCACGACAGCACGGTCCAGCCGCCGGCCGATCCGCCCTCGATGGCGAGGCGGCCGGTGTCGGCCATACCGGCGTCGACGAGTCCACGCACGACGGCCACCGTGTCCTCGACGTCGACCACGCCCCACCCGCCTCGCAGCCGCTCGCGGTACTCGCGGCCGTAGCCGGTCGACCCGCCGTAGTTGACGTCGACGAGCCCGATCCCCCGGCTCGTCCAGTAGGCCACCGCGGGTGACATCGCCGGAGCCACGCGACTGGTCGGGCCGCCGTGGACCCACGCCACGAACGGGGGAAGCTCACCCTCCGGTGCGGTGACGTCGGGGTTCGTGGGCGGGTAGACGACGGCGTGGACGTCGCGCCCGCCCGGTCCGGTGAACGTCATCAGGCGGGCTTCGGCGAACCACTTCGGGTCCGGCAGGTCCTCCACCTCGAGGCGGACGTCGGACAACGCGCCGGAGTCCAGGTCGAGCAGTCGGATGCCGCGTGGCAGCCGGGATCCTCCGGTCCCGAGCAGGGCCCGACGGCCGGAGACCTGCTGCAGACCGACCGCGGCCACGCCCGGTAGGTCGACGTCGGTCGCCGTCCCACTAGCCGGGTCGATCACCACAAGGGTGTCGGTGCCGAGCGTGCGGACGGCGAGCACCGTGCCGTCGTCGAGCAGGGTGTACCAGCGCAGGCCGAGCGTCCAGAGCGGGCCGCCGACCTCGGCCTCGACCGGGTACAGGTTCCGCGGCTCCGTGCCGTCCAAGGGCACCTCGTGGAGGTTCCAGAACCCGGTGCGGTCGGCGACGGCGTACAGCCGTCCGTCCGGCGTCCACTCCGGCTGCAGCACCGACTCCGGCGGTACGTCGGTGCCGGCGGAACCCATGAGCGTGCGCGCCGGACCGAACGTTGCATCCTGCTGCAGTTCCGCGACGCGCAACTCGGTGCCGTCCCACGGCATCTGCGGGTGTTCCCATGCGATCCAGGCCAACGTCGTGCCGTCGGGCGAGAGCCGTGCCCCGGCCAGGAAGTGCGAACCCCCGACGAGCGAGCGCACCCGCGACGGGTCGTCGGCCGCCGAGCCGTCGAGCGGCACCGCCGCGAGGTCGCGGTGGACGCCGTCCGCGTCGTGCACCTCGCGCACGCACCACACCTCGTCGCCGACGATCTGCAGTTCGCCGTACCGCCACGCCGCCGGTTCGGGCGGTGCGGCTGTCAGCGCCTGCGGTTTGTCGCCAGTGTGCAGGAGGTACAGGCGTTGGTCGCTGAACTCGGCGAACACGAGGTCGTTGGCCGCGGTCAGCGTCCAGGCGCCGCCGCCGTACTCGTGCACGCGGGTCCGCGCGTCCCACGGCGCCGGCAACACCTCGTGCACCTTGCCCGCCGCGTCGCGCCGCAGCACCGCGTAGCGCCCCGCTTGCGACGGCCGCAGCTCCAACCACCAGATCTCGTCGCCCACGAAGCGTCCGCCGCCGACCGGGTGCGACCCCGCCGCGACGTCGTCGGCGGAGATCGGCGAGGACCAGGAACCGTAGGGGGCGACCTGAACGCCCGGAGCAGTCACGTCGTCACCCTAGGCGCGTCCGACCACCGCCTCGAGGTGGGCGGTCCGTGGTGTCGCCGCCACCCGCGTGCAGCACTGCTGCAGATCTGGTGCCGGAGCGACGCATCTGCAGCACTGCTGCAGCGAGGCGGGAGCACAGGGGCTGTCGCTACCGAGAAACATCCGTGAATCATTGACTTTTCTCTTCTGAGCCGTAGAATCGAACGCATGAACACCCCGCCCGTCGACCGCCTCGCGCGGATCGCCGAGCTGGACGCGCAACGGTGCCGACTGGCCGCCGAGATCGCCCGGGAGACCGCGGCGCTGGCGTCCGAACAGCGCGCCGCGATCGAGGTGGAGATCGCGACCGTGCCGAAGCCCGGTGTGGGTCGGGCGCGGCGGCGGGAGCACGCCCGGCGGCAGCTGGTCACCGAACTCGGGCAGGCGCTGAGGGTGAGCCCGTGGCACGCCGGGCAGTACCTGCGGTGGGCGGTCGAAGCACCTACCGACACCCCTGGCACGTTCGCCCTGCTGGAGCGCGGGGAGTTGTCGGAGCGGCGGGCGCGTCTCGTGTTCGACCAGGTCGCACCGTTGGAGCAGGTCGACCGGCAGATCGTCGACGCCGGTATCGCGGCGAACCTCCACGGGTGGGGCGACCGGACCCTGACCCGCCGCACCCGCGCCGCCGTGCAGGAACTCGACCCCGCCGGCGCCTGCGCCCGCGCCGCCAAAGCTGCCACCGAGCGGCGGGTCAGCACCCGCCCCGCACCTGACGCCATGGGCTGGCAGACGCTGCTCGCCCCGATGGTGCAGGTCGTGGCCTGCCGTGCCGCGCTCGAGCAGGCCGTCAGAGACGCCCAGGCCGCCGGGGATCAACGCGCCCGCGACCAGATCATGGCCGACACCGTCGTCGAACGGATCACCGGACAGACCTCGGCCGCCGCAGTCCCGTTGGCCGTCCAGCTGGTCATCACCGACCGCACCCTGCTCGGTGCCAGCAACGCTCCGGCCCGCCTGGCCGACGGATCACCGATCCCGGCACCGCTGGCCCGGGCGATGGTCCTCGACACCGACGTCGCGCACCGCGTCAGGCGACTGTTCTGCGACCCCGTCGGCCGGCTGATCACCGCCGAGACCGCGTCCCGTCAGTTCACCAAGGCCATGGCCGACTTCGTGGCACTGCGTGACGAGGACACCTGCACCACCGCCTACTGCGACGCGCCCATCAGGCACGTCGACCACCACCAACCCCACACCCACGGCGGACCCACCAGCCTCGCGAACGCCCGCGGCATGTGTGTCTGGTGCAACCAGACCAAATCCGACCGCATCCCCGACGCGGCCGCGCCGACCAAGAACCCACCGACCCGACCACCCGGCCGACGGCGACGCCGGTCACGCGTCGAACGGATCGCGAAACGCAAGATCGCCGCCGCTGCCCGGTCGCCCCTTGTCGAGCTCTCTTCCGAGTTCCATCGCGATCGTTGCATGAGCCACCAGTAGGTGGGTGCACCGGATCGGTGCCCGTGCTGACGACGGCGGTCGGTGAAGCGGGTCCTGGTCAGGATGTTGGGTTCACTGAGCCGGTGTGTCGGCCTGGTCGCCGGCCGAGTCGTCTGATGTGAAGATCCGGCGCCAACGGTCACGCCCTGCGTCCACCCGGTCGAACCAACGACCAGTCGTCCAGGCGCAGCACCAGCAGCATCCGGTGTCCGACGAGCATCGCGGTGCGCGCGACATCCGCGAACATGTCAGCGATGTCGAATGCGGTGGTGGCATCCTCCTCGGCGAACGGGTCGAACGCCTCGAAGACCAGCACCGAACCCGCGGCCGCCCTCACTCAGACACCTCATGGGAGCAGACCACACCCGGGGCGGGTACCACCCGCGGCATTGCTGACGTGCCCCACACCTACCCGCAGGGTGTACCGAGCTGGAGCGGTCTGAAGGCGCCCTACCCGGAGGCGGCGAAGAAGTTCTACGGCGGGCTGTTCGGGTGGATCTTCGAGACCGTCACCCCGCCAGGTGCGCCGCCGTACGCGATCGCCCGGCTCGACGGCGCGGACGCGGCGGGGCTCGACGCCGGTGAAGCGAGGTGGAGCACGTACGTCGCGGTCGACGACGTCGAGGCGTCAGCGGCGGCGGTCACGGCCGCGGGCGGCACGGTGACGTCCGGACCGGACGACACCGGGCCGGCCGGACGCAGCGCGAGTTGCACCGACCCGACCGGCATGCCGTTCCGACCCTGGCAAGCCGGCCTACGACTCGGGGCGCAGGTCACGAACGTCCCGAACGCGTGGAACTTCAGCAACCTGCACGCGGCCGATCCGGCGCTCGAGTTCTACGAGGCGGTGTTCGGGTGGCGACGGCTCGGTGGCGACGACGGCCTGATGCTGCAGGTGCCGGGTCACGGCGAACACCTGCGCACCACCGTCGACCCCGACATCCTCGAGCGGCAGGCCAACGCACCCGACGGTTTCGAGGACGTCGTCGCGGCGGTGCAGGGCCCGAACGCCGACGGCGGACAGCGCTGGAACGTCATGATCACCGTGGTCGACCGCGACGACACCGCCGCCCGCGCCGAGGGTCTCGGGGCGGACGTGCTCGGCCGGGCCGAGGACGGCTGGACCAGGACGGCCCTGTTGCGAGACCCGCAGGGCGCGGTGTTCACCGTCAGTCAGTCCGCCCCGCCCGACGACTTCTGAGGCCGCCCTCAGACGTTGGCCATCGCGCGGACCGTCGGCATGAGCGCCGTGCCCTCGGGTCGCGTCCGCGTCCGGGCGACCAGGTCGTCGACGGCGAGTGACCACGACGGGAACGCGAACTCGAGGCCCGCCCCGAGCAGCCGACCGGGCACGACCCGACGGCTCTTGCGCAGCAACTCGGGCTCGGTGCGCAGTGCCCACGCGCCGAGCCGGACCATTCCGGCCGTCGCAGGGAGCCCGAGCCGCACGTCCCACGCCCTCCGCAGCTCTCGCTGGAACGTTGCTTGCAGCAACGGTTCGGGCGCGGTCAGGTTGACCGGCCCGTCCAGGTCGTCGTGGTGGATGAGGAAGTCGACCGCGCGGACCAGGTCGTGGTCGTGCAGCCACGACACGTACTGCCCGCCGCCCGCCACCGCGCCGCCGGCGCCGACCCGGGTCAGCATCGACAGCGCGTCGAACGCCCCGCCGCGGTCCGGGCTCATGACGATCGCGGTCCGCATCGCGACCCGACGGGTGTGCGGCAGGTCCGGAGCCTGGAGCGCGGCCTCCCACCGCCGGGCGATCCGCACGCTGTACTCCCACGACAGCGGCACCCCGGGCTCGTCGCCGCCGATCACCCCGGTGGCCTCGTCCTGCTCGCGGCCGCGGCTGTCGGCGTAGATCGTCGCGGTGCTCGCCTGCAGCCACACCGCGGGCGGACGCGCCGCGCGGGCCATGGCCTCGCCGACCACCCGGGTCGACTCGACCCGCGACCACATCATCTCCCGCAGGTGGGCGTCGGTGTAGCGGCAGTTGACCGACCGGCCGGCGAGGTTGACCACGACGTCGGCGCCGTCGACCTCGTCGCGCCAGTCACCGAGCGTGCGGGCGTCCCACGCCACCGATCGGACACCGGGTTCGAGCGGGCGCGGGCTCCGGCTCAGGACCACCACGTCGTGGCCCTGCGCCGCGAACGCGCGCCGCAGGATGCCACCCACCTGCCCGGTGCCGCCGGGAACGACGATCCGCATGGGACCCACCGTAGCGCGTTTTGAACACGTTCAAAGGGCCAGCATGGCGAAGGCCACCGCCCCGGCCGTCGCCACGTTCAGCGAGTCCACGCCCGGTGCCATCGGGATCCGCACCGCCACGTCGGCCGCGTCGATGCTGGCGTCCGGCAGTCCCGGCCCCTCCGCCCCCAGCACCACCGCCCACCGCGCGGGCGGGGTGAAGGAACGGATCGCGACGGCCTCGGCGCGGGGCGTCAGCGCGACCGTCGTCAGGCCCGCGGCGCGGGCGGTGGCGACGGGGTCGTCGGCGACGGCGAACGGCACCCGCAGCACGTGCCCCATCGAGACCCGCACGCTGCGGCGGTAGAGCGGGTCGGCGCAGGTGGGATCGAGCAGCACGGAGTCGAGGCCGAACGCCGCGGCGTTGCGGAACACCGCGCCGAGGTTCTCGAAGTCGTTGAGCCCCTCCAGCACCACGACGCGCCGCGCCGTCGTCAGCACCGCGGCCGGTTCCAGCGGCAACCCGCGGTCGGCCGAGGCCAGCACCCCACGGGTGACGCGGAACCCCACGACCTCCGACAGCAGCCACTTGTCCGCGACGTACACCGGCAGGTCCGGCACCTGCTCCAGCACCGGGGCGAGCGCCTCGACCCGTGACGGCACCCCGAACACCGCGCGCGGCTGGTACGGCGAGTCGAGCAACCGCTCGACCGTCGACCACCCCTCGGCGATGACCACCCCGCGGCGGTCGGGTCGGACGTCGGCGTCGGTGAGGTCGCGGAAGTCGGCCAACCGGGGGTCGGCGGGGTCGGTGACCGGGATCAGCGGCATGACACCACTGGACCACGCGGCGTCAGCGGACCGGCAGACCCGCCTCGTGCAGCAACCGCTCGAGGCGGCAACGCTCCTCGTCGCGGTGACGACCGAACCCGATCGTCAGCAGGTCGGTCGGCACGCTGAGTTCGTGGCAGGCGGTGAACAGGTAGTCGTCGTAGGCGCGCATGACGCCCTCCCACCGCACGAACGACACGTCGTCGGACATCGCGTCGATGACCGACCGCAGCCGCCGCAGGTGGTGGGCGACCTCCTGGATCGGGCGGCCGCCGAGCGGAACCCGCACGACCGTGGCGCCGACGACGGTGGTCATGGTGGCGGTCGGGGTGGCGACGTGGCCGGCGCACTCGGCTTCCCACATCACGAAGTCGCGCGTGACCCGACGGACGGTGAGGGTGCGGGCGCGTCCGACCGGACGCAACGCATCGACGGATCGGCCGGCGAACCGGCGCAACCGCCCCCGTGACCAGGAGCCGGACAGGCTCATCGCACAAGGCTAGATCGGTTCGGGCGCCGCCGCACCGGGGTTGTGACGGGTGGGACGACACACTCTCAGGGGTTTCGACGGCCGTTCGGCCACCGAACTCCTCACCACGGGTCCGGGGTCGCCATCCGGTCGAGGACGGGCAGCGCCGCGGTGAGCGCGGCGAGTTGGTCCGCGTCGAGTTGGTCGAGCACCTGCGACAACCAGGCGTCGCGGGCGCGACGTTCGGCGTCGACCACCGCGGCTCCGGCCTCGGTGACGGCGAGCCGGACCGCCCGCTTGTCCGAGGCGTCGGCCTCGCGGGTGATGAGGCCGCGCTCGACGAGCGCCGCGAGCACCTTGGTCATGGTCGGCGGCTGCACCGACTCGACGGCGGCGAGGTCACCCGCGCTCATCGGCCCGGCCACGGCGAGCACCGCCAGCGCCGACAGCTGCGAGAGCGACAGCGACGTGTCGACCCGGTTGGCCCGGATCCGGCGCGCGAGACGGAGCACGGCGCTGCGCAGGTCGTGGGCGAGGGCGGCGTCGTGGTCCGCGTCCGCCGCGTCGTCCGCTGGCACGCCCGGGAGCGTAGCCGCCGCCGTGTCCGCCACTAGCCTGACGCCCGTGACCGACGACCACCGTGAGCCGGAGCCGGAGCCGGTGATCCTGCGCCCGGTCGAGACCGACACCGGCCGGATCGTCACCACCGGCACGGCCGCGTTCGGTGTGGCGTTCGTCGTGTTGCTGGTCCTGCGCTTCAGCGCCCCGGACTGGACCCGTGACCACCCCGACTGGCTCTGGATCGCCCTGGCGGGCGTGGTGCTCGGGCTCATCGGGCAGGTGCTGGTCGGGCGTCACCGGCGCCTGGGCCGCACCCGCTGACCTCCGCGGTCAGCGGCGGGCGGGCCCGACCGAACCGCGCACCTGCGCCACCGGGGTCAGCAGTTTGCGACGCGACCGGGTGTCCTGCTCGATGGCCCGCACGGTGCGGCTCACGGCGTGCGAGACCAGGGCGTCGACCGGCCACCGGTAGTTCGACAGTGGCGGCGAGAGCAGTCGCGACACCGGGTGGTCGTCGTAGCCGAGCACGGAGACGTCGTCGGGGATCCGCAGTCCGAGTCGCCGGGCCGCGGCGTACACGCCGTAGGCCATCGAGTCGGCGAGGCAGAACACGGCCGTCGGGGGGTCGTCGACCTCGAGCACCTGCGCCGCGACGTCCGCGGCGCCGTCGAGGTCGTGCGGCGACATGTGGAACGACAACGACAGCCCCAGCTCGCCCGCCACTCGCCGCGCGGCGATCTCGGCCGGACGCTCGGGAGTGCTGCGCGACGACGGCGTGAGGATCGCGATCCGGCGGTGACCCGCGGCGGCCAACTGCTCGAGCGCCGCGGCCGCTCCCGCGTCGTTGTCGAAGACGACCTCCACGGCCGTGGCGGCGCCGGCGAGGCCGTCGCCGATCGAGACCAGCACGGTCCGCTCGGCGAGGTCGGCCCAGTGGGCCCCGCCCGGGTCGACCCACAGCACCATCAGGGCGTCGACCCGCTGGTCGACGAGTTGTGCGGCGAGCATGGCCTCCAGGCCGGGGTCGTTCGACGCGTCGACGATGAGGGCGTGCCGGCCGGCGTCCAACAGCCCGCGGCCGAGCGCGGCGGCGACGCCCTGCTGCCAGCCGTCCTCGAGCGAGCCGCACAGCACCCCGACGTACCCGGTCCGACCGGACGCCAGGGCGCGGGCGATCGGGTCGACCTGGTACCCGAGGCGGTCGGCGACGTCGCGAACCCGTTCCTGGGTCTCGGTCGGGACGTGCAGGCCGCGCAGGGCGTAGGAGACGGTGGCGGTCGAGAGACCGGACTCCTGCGCGACGTCGCGCAGGGTCACCCGCTTCGGCCGCTCGCGCACGCGACGACTGTAACGAGGAGTTGACGTGCGCGACTCCCGTGCGGGGCCGGTGAACCGCTACAGTGAACCGGTTCACCGGGGTGAAGCGGTTCACCTCACGGTTCGGAGGGGGTGCGCAGTGCCGCTCGCGGGCCCGGTCGACGTGCACCAGCACCTGTGGCCACCCCGCTGCTCGAGGCGCTGCGGACCCGCTCGAGCGTCCCGCGGCTCGACGGCTGGACCCTGCACACCGCGGGCGAACCGCCCTACCCCGTCCGCCCGGACGACCACGACCCCGTCGCCCGCCGCGACCGGGAGACGCCCGGCACCCAGGTCCTGGTGTCACTGTCGACCCCGCTCGGGATCGAGGCCATGCCCGCGGTCGAGGCGACCCCGCTGCTCGACGCCTGGCACGCCGGCGCGGTCGACCTGCCGGCGGGTTACCGCGCCTGGGCCGCGGTGAGCGAGGTCGACCCCGACCTCGACGCGCTCGCGAAGCTGCTCGCCACCGACTTCGTCGGGCTCCAGGTCTCGGCCACGACCTGGGCGACCCCGGAGCTGCTGGAGTCGCACGCCGCGGTCCTGCGCGTCTGCGAGGAACTCGACCGGCCGGTGCTGGTCCACCCCGGCCCCACCGGCACGGGCGCGACCGCCGGGCCCGGCTGGTGGCCCGCGGTCGTCGACTACCCCGCGCAACTGCAGGCCGCGTGGTGGACGTGGCACACCGCCGGCCGCGCGCTGCTGCCCGACCTGCGCGTGTGTTTCGCCGCCGGTGCGGGCCTCGCACCGTTGCACCACGAACGCTTCGCAGTGCGCGGTGGGCAACGGTTCGTGGTCGACCCCGACGTCTTCGTCGACATCTCCTCCTACGGCCGGCAGGCGGTCGACGCCCTCGCCCGCGCGCTCGGCATCGACGTGCTGGTGATGGGCAGCGACCGGCCCTACGCCGAACCTCCCGATCCCTGCCTGGGCGACGCGGCCCACCGCGCGATCACCGTGACGAACCCGAGACGACTGCTGGACGGCAGCACCATGGAAGGACGCAGCTGATGGACGCGGCCACCGCTCCCACCACCCCGGCGGCCACCGGCGCCCCCGCCCGGGCGGCCCGCCCGATCGCCGAGCTCGCCTCCGGGATGGGTTACGCCGACGTCCCGGACCGGGAGCTGACCCAGCCCGAGCTGCTGGAACTCGCGGCCTCGGTCGCGGCGCAGCCGGAGCTCTGGCGGGAGCACGTCGCGTTCGACGACGAGCAACGGCACTACGTCTGCCTCTACCGCGATGCCGCCGTCGACGTCTGGCTGCTCTGCTGGACACCGGTCAACGACACCGGCTGGCACGACCACGACGTCTCCTCCGGTGCCGTCGCGGTGGTCAGCGGGCGACTGGTCGAGCACGCGCTCGCCATCGGCGAGGGCGGCGTCCCCACCGAGGTCCCCGACGGCCGGGTCTTCAGCTTCGGTCCGGACCACATCCACCGGCTCACCGGCCACGCGACCGAGAGCGTCAGCGTGCACGCCTACTCACCCCCGTTGTGGCGGATGGGTCAGTACACCGTCGACACCGTCGGCGTCCTGCACCGACTGTCGGTCTCGTACGCCGACGAACTGCGCCCGCTCGAACTGCGCCCGCTCGAATTGGGCCCGCTCGACCCCACCACCGACGGCGGGAGCGCCTCGTGACCGGACCCGCGACCACCGACCTGCTCGTCATCGGCGGGGGTGTGATGGGGCTGTTCACCGCCTACCACGCCTCGGCCGCCGGGCGTTCGGTGACGGTGCTGGAACGCGGGCGCATCGGCGATCCCATGACGGCCTCGTTCGGGCGCACCCGTTCCTACCGGCGTGACTACCTCGACCCGCTGTACGTCCGGCTCGCCGACACCGCGATGACGTTGTGGACCGAGTTCGAGAAGGAGACCGACACGACGGCCCTGGTGCGGTGCGGCTGCATGAACATCGCCACCGCGGCCGTCACCCCCGAGCTGGACCAGACGTACGCGCGCCTCGCCACGAACGTCACCGAATCCCTCGGTTTCGTCGAGGAGAAGTTCGACACCGCGGGCATCGCCGAGCGTTTCCCCTACCTCACCGCCGACGTCGCCCACCTCGACCCGGAAGCGGGCCTGGTCGACCTGCGCACGGTGGCGGCCACGCTCACCCGGGTCTTGGCCGAGCGCGGCGTCGCCGTGCACGAGCAGGTCGAGATCACGGACGTCTCCGACGAGGGCGACCACGTCGTCGTTGCATCCAGCAACGGTTCGTTCCGAGCCGACACCGTGGTGGTGACGGCCGGACACGGCACCAACGACGTGCTGGCGCTGCTCGACGACGGCGCCCTCGAGGTCCCCCTCAGCCGCGACCGGCCAAGCGAGGCCAAGTACTTCGACCCACCGGCCGACCGCCGGCACCTGTTCACCTCTGACGTCATGCCGGTCATCGCCTACCTCGACACCGGCGTGTACGTGCACCCCATCGTCGAGGGCGTGGTCGACCACGTGAAGGTCGGCTACTACAACCCGCCGGACATCCCCCGCGGCCGCACCGGAGTCGCGAACATCGCCGACTTCGTCGCCCAGTGCATGCCGGGGCTCTCGGGCGTGCCGTCCGAGGACGTCCGTGACACCGACGGCTGCGACTACGACCTCGTCGCCGACGACGACTTCGTCATGGGCGCCGTGCCCGGTCACCCGACGGTGTTCGTCGGCGTCGGCTGGCGCGGCACCGGCTACAAGTTCTCCCCGTGGGTCGGCCGCACGATGGCCGAACTCGCCGCCGGTGCAGCCACCACCGACGACATCAGCAGGTTCGATCCCGCCCGCTTCACCCGCACCGCCGTCGTTGCGGACCCCACGCACCACGACCAGGAGGCCACCGCATGAGCCGACCGTCCACGCGCACCTTCGCCGAGCGGCTGGCCGACGGCCCGCTCGTCGGCGCCGAGGGGTACGTCTTCGAACTCGAACGCCGCGGCTACGTCAAGGCCGGGCCTTACGTCCCCGAGGTCATCCTCGACGCCCCCGACGCCCTCCGGCAGTTGCACCGCGAGTTCCTGCGCGCCGGCGCCGACGTCATGGTCGCGCTGACCTACTACGCGCACCGCGAGAAGCTGCGTGACGTCGGCCGCGACGGCGACCTCGAGGCCATGAACCGGCAGGCCGTCCGCATCGCCAACGAGATCGCCGCCGAGGGCGGCGCGCTGGTCGCGGGCAACATCTGCAACACCTGGTGCTACGACCCGGCCAACCCGGTGGAGTCCGGCGCGGTCGTCCGCGAGCAGTACCGCGAGCAGCTCGGCTGGGCGAAGGAGGAGGGCGTCGACTTCGTCATCAGCGAGACCAACGACTACCTCGGCGAGGCCCTGATCGGCCTCAAGGTCTGCCAGGAACTCGGCCTGCCCGCGATGGTGACGTTCGCGAGCGTGCAGCCGCACGGGACCTACGACGGCTTCGGCTACATCGAGGCCGCCCGCCGGGTCGCCGACGCCGGCGCCGCCGTGGTCGGCTTCAACTGCTCCCGCGGCCCCGCCATGATGCTGCCGATGCTGTCCGAGCTCCGGGCCACCGTCGACGACAGCGTGGCGGTCGCGGGTCAACCGGTGCCGTACCGCACCGACGCCGCCAACCCGTCGTTCGAGGCCCTCACCGACGCCAGTGGTCGGCGGCTGTTCCCCATCCAGCTCGAGAGCGTCGCCCACACCCGCTTCGAGATGGCCGACTACGCGAAGGCCGCGGCGGACGCCGGCGTGGGGTACGTCGGGATCTGCTGCGGTGGCGCGCCGCACCACGTGCGGGCCATGGCCGAGGCCCTCGGACGCGAGACGCCCGCGAGCCGCTACTCCCCCGCGCTCGAACTGCACCCGGTGCTCGGCGAGCAGACCACCGAGGTCACCGAGCGCGAGATGAGCGGCTGGACCGCGGCGAGCTGAGGTTCACGCCGAGAAGACCGCACCGGTCGACCAGGAGACGTTCGCGGCCCCCGCGGACTGGCCCGGCACCTCGACCGGTGTGGGCGGACGCCCGGCCGGATCGAAGGTGTAGAGCCGGGGGGCGCCGTCGCGGTCGCTGACGAACACGATGGTCTCGCCGCCGAACTGGTTCGGCTTGTACGACGGGTTGCCGTCGTCCGCCGCCGACCCCTGGGTGAAGTCGTAGAACGACGACGCCGAGCCGTCGGCCCGCGTGCCCACGACGTCGAACCCGCCGTCGGCGGTCTTGCGTCGGAACGTCAGGTGCTGCCCGTTCGGCGCGAACACCGGCTGCGAGTCGACGCCGTCGGTGAGCTGACGGGGTCGCGACGCGCCGTCGGCGGCGAGTTCGAACAGCGGCCCGCCGTCGGCGGAATCCCCGCTCCAGTAGACGATGTCGGCGCCATCGGGGGTCCAGGTCACGTCGCCCACCTTCGCCTGCGACGGGAGGTCCTGCACGGTGCCCGCGACGGGATCGACCACGTACAGACCCTGGCCACCCGACCCGCTCGCGCACAGCGCGACCGCGCTCCCGCTCGGGTTCCAGGCGACGCGTTGCCCCGGGCAAGGCTTCAGACGGGCCGCCGCGCCGACGAGTAGGGGGCGGATGCCGGAACCGTCGACCGCCATGAGCTGCCAGACGCCGTCAGCCGTGTAGGCGATCGTGCGACGGTCGGGTGACAGCTGAGGTTGCGCGTTGACCAGGCCCGGTCCGAGGGTCCGCCCGGCGGTGCCATCGATGCCCAACGTGGTGATCTGGTGGTCGGACCCATCGGTCAGTTCGATCACCATGGACGTCACGGGAAGCGTCGCCGACTTCGGCAGTGCGGCCGGTACCGCCACGGTGGGCGCGGTCGACGGACTCGGGAGCCCGCTGCTGCTCGACCCGTCCGCGGCCGGCTTGTCGTCGTCCTTCTTCCCACCGAACAGGAAGATCCCGCCGACGACGAGTGCGGCCACGACGACCGCCGCCACGACCGCGACGAGCACCCCGCGGCCACGTCCACGCGCGCGGTCCGGAGCGGGCGGGCCACCCGGATCCCACGACGGCGGCGGCACGTCGTCGTCACGGCGGACCGGCGGCGCGGCGGGGGCGCGGTCGTCCCAGCCGAGGTGACCGGACGGTGGGCGGTACGGGTCCGGGCCACTCGGCTGCTGCCAGTTCGGCAGTCGGGTCGCGGCGGTCGGCGGGTGGAACGGCGTCTGCTGCGGGTCGTCGCGCCGGTCGGCAACCGGCGCGGTCGTGGCGGGCTTCGCGGGCGGGGCCGAGGCGACGATCGGCGGCGGCACGGCTGCGGTGCGCGTGGAGTGTCCGGGCAACTGCGTCGCGGGCTCGTCGAGCGGCGGGGACCAACCGACCATCGCGCGCGTCACCGCCCCCTCGGGGTCACCCAGCACGCTCGCGCCGCTGCCGGCGCCACCGAGCAGGCTCAGCAGCAACTCGTTCGACGCCGGCCGGTCGGCGGGGTTCTTGCTCATCGCCCGTTCGATGATCGGCATGAGGAAACCGTTGTCCTGCAGACCGTTCAGGTCCGGCGGCTCGTTGACGATCTTGTAGAAGATGCTCGGCATCTCCCCGCCGAACGGCAGCCGCCCGGTACCGGCGAACGCGACGACCGCGCCCCACGCGAACACGTCGAGCGCGGCGGTCAGCGGCTCGCCGAGCACCTGCTCCGGAGCCATGAAGGCGGGGGTGCCCACCCGGATCTGGGTGAGGCCGGCCGCGGCGTCGGACGCCCGTGCGATGCCGAAGTCGATCACCCGCGGCCCGAACGGCGACAGCATGACGTTGCCGGGCTTGAGGTCGCGGTGGACGACCCCGGCGCCGTGGATCGCCGTCAGCGCTGCGGCCACGCCGACCGCGAGCCGTTCGAGGTTGGCCGCGGACAACGGCCCGGAGTCGGCGACGACCTCGGCGAGGGTCTCGCCCTCGACGAATTCGGTGACCAGGTAGGGCATCTCGCCCTCGGCGTCGACGTCGAGGACCTCGGCGGTGCAGAACCGGGCCACCCGCTGGGCGTTCGCGGTCTCGCGCTGGAACCGCACGCGGAACTCGTCGATCTGGGCGAACTCGCGCCGGATGACCTTGACCGCCACCATCCGGCCGGCGCGCGACCGACCGAGGTAGACCGCGCCCATGCCGCCCTCGCCGAGCCGGCTGATCAGCGCGTACTCGCCGAGCGCGACGGGATCGTGCGGCCCGAGCGGGCGGCCGGGTGGGGTCGGTGCCTGTGAGGTCACGTGCGCAGTCTCCGGGGTTTCGGGTCACCGCGCCGCAACAGCAGCGCGCAGATCACGATCGCGGCCGCCCCCAACGCCACGCCGGCACCGAGGTCGGTGAGGTAGGTGGCGGCGGTGGGGTCCCAGAGCGGGTCGGGCGGGCCGGTCTTGAACGCGGGCTGGTCGGTCTTCAGGACTGCGTTCATGTCGATCGACGACGACACCGCGGCGTACCCCCACCGGGCCGGCGACAGCCACGCGACCTGTTCCAGGCCGACCTTGCCCGCCACCGGGATCAGCCCGCCCGAGAGCACCAACTGCGCCATGGTGATCAGCACCAGCAACGGCATGGTCTTGTCGGCGGAGTTGACCAGTGTCGACACCAACAGACCGAGCATCACCGACGCCAGCGCCGTCATCACCAGCGCGATCAGCGTCTCGACCAGCGACGACCCGAGCAACGCGCTGCGGTCGGGGGTGCGGCCCAGCACCCCGATGAGGGTGAACACCACCGCCTGCGGCGCGGTCAGCACCGACAGCACGATGACCTTCGACCCGAGGTACGCCGGCAGCGAGAGCCCGATCGCCCGTTCGCGGCGGTAGATCGTGCGTTCCTTCACGACCTCGCGCACCGAGTTCGCCATCCCCATGAAGCAGGCGCAGAGGATCAGCACCAGCAGCACGGTCGGGGCGTCGCGGTTGGGTTGCTCGGGCAGGATCGACAGCCCGTTCTTGGCCGGGATGACGCGCGGGATGATGCCGAGCAGCAACGGGAACGCGATGATCAGCCGCAGGTACGACCGGTCGGCCACGATCACACTGAGGTACCGGCGCACGAGCGTCCACAGTTGCGAACGCACCGGTTGCTGCCGGATGTCGGGGAGGTCTTCCGCCGTCCGCGCGGCCGACGGTGCGCCGACCGCGGCCGGCACGTAGAACGGCGACGCGCGGAACCGACGGCCCCACTCGGCGCCCGGCTCGGACTCCAGGGCGAGGAACACGTCGGCGAAGTCGGACTTGCCGAAGTAGCCGAGCGCCTCGCGCGGCGGGCCGAGGTAGGCGACGTGCCCGCCCGGCGCGAGCATCAGCACCAGGTCGCAGACGTCGAGGTTGGCCACGCTGTGGGTGACGACCACGACCGTGCGGCCGTCGTCGGCCAGTTCGCGCAGCGTGTGCATCACCGACTTGTCCAACCCCGGGTCGAGGCCCGAGGTCGGTTCGTCGAGGTACAGCAACGACGGTTTGGTCAGCAGTTCCAGCGCCACGCTCGTGCGTTTCCGCTGGCCGCCGGACAGCCGACTCACGACCGTGTCGGCGTGCTGGGTGAGGCCGAGGGTGGCGAGCACCTCGTCGACCCGCGACCGGCGCTCGGCGGCCGAGACGTCGGGCGGGAAACGCAGTTCCGCGCCGTAGTCGAGCGCCTTGCGCACCGTGAGCGAGGTGTGCAGCAGGTCGTCCTGCGGCACGTACCCGATGCGCCGCCGCAGCTCGTCGTACTCGGTGTAGAGGTCGCGACCGGCGTACCGCACGGTGCCCTGGTCGGCCGGGCGGAACCCGGTGAGGGCGCCCAGCAGCGTCGACTTCCCCGCGCCCGACGGCCCGACCACGGCGAGCAACGTGCGCGCCGGAAGACGGAAACCCACGTCGTGCATGAGTTGCTTGTCGCCGGCGAACACCGACAGGCCCTCGGCCTGGAAGCTGACGTCGCCCGAGTCGAGGTACTCGACCAGCGCCGAACCGTCGACCTGCAGGAGGTGGTGACCGACCGCGACCACGTCGCCCTGGTAGAGGTCGGCGCGGTCGATCCGACGCCCGTTGACGAACGTGCCGTTGGGCGAGTCGAGGTCGACGATCTCCGCGCCGTGGCTGCCGATCCGCAACTCGGCGTGGTGACGGGAGACCAGCAGGTCGGGCAGCGTGATGTCGTTGCCGACCTCGCGCCCGATCGTCATCCGGCCCGCGAACAACGGGTGCCGCGTGCGGGCCTGCTGCTCGACGTGGGTGCTGGACACCCCGGCGGCCACGGCGTTCCCCTCCCCGAGCGGCCGGTGCGGCAGCACGGTCGCGCCGATGTCGGGGGCCAGCGGCGGCGGGGCGGCGGCGGCGACGACCGGGGTGCGGTCGGTGAGGACGAGGTCGGGGCCGTCGGGCGCGCCGAGCCGCAGCCGGACCTCGGCGCCCGGCGGCACCACGAGGCCGTTCGCGTCCAGGGGCACCCCGCGGTGCCACGTGCCGCCGGTGCTGACGTCGCGGACCCGCACGGTGCCGCGGTCGTCCTCGACGACCAGGTGCCGCCGCGAGACCCGGGGATCCTCCAGGACGACGTCGGACACCGACGACCGTCCGACCACCCGGGGCCGGTCGACCGACACGACCGCCTGACCGCCGGCGGCGCCGGGGGTCGCGTCCCAGCCGAGCGACAGCACCCGCACCCGCACGGCCGCGCCGTCTCCGCTCACTGCGGCACCTCCAGGGTCACGCCGCGCGCCTGCGCCGAGCCGGTGATGCCGTCCGCGTCGACGTCGACGGAGGTGACGGCGAGGTCGAACGGGAGACCGTCGAGCGGGACGGGGATCGGCGGCAGCAGCGAGCCCAGGCCACTGGCGAGGTCGGCGAGCGGGCCGAGGTCCCCGCCCTGGACCTGCACGTCGCCAGGGGTCACGAGCAGTCCGCCGTCCCGGGCACCGACCGTGGCCGTGCCGGTGATCGACACCGTGCTGCCGTCGAGGTCGACCGTGCCGGACACCGCGATCGCGCCGTTGCCCGTCGGCTTCAGCACCAACCCGCCGACCTGGTCCGCGAGGTAGGCGTTGAGGTCGTCGAAGCCGAGCCGCACGGTGGCGTCGACCCGGTCGACGGGGACCGAGGACAGCGTGTTGTCCAGCACCGACGACAACGGCACGTGCGCGCCGCGCAGGTCGGCCTCGATCGAGGCGATGCGCGGGGCGTCGGGCGCGGCGATGTCCCTGACCCGTACGCGGATGTCGGAGTAGGTCCCGCTGGCGACCTGGGTGAGGAACGGGAAGCCGCGGAACGAGACCGACGGCTCGGAGGTCAGCCCCTGGCTCTGCTGCACGATCTGCTTCACCGCCTGGTCCCCGGCGACCGCCGCGGCGACCCGGTCGCCGACGACCAGCAGCACGGCCAGCACGACGAGCGCGATGACGAGCCCGCGGAGTCCCCGGCGACGGCGGCGCGCCGGCCGGGCCGGGGTGAACGCCGGGCCGGCGGTGCGGTCGCCCGGGAAGCCCCCGGGTGCACCGCCGAGGGTGATGGCCGGACCGGTCGGTGCGCCGAGGTGGACGACGGCCGTGGCGCCCGGCGGCACGCCGTACCCGGCGGGTGGGATGCGGCCGCCGTTCAGCCAGCTGCCGTTGGAGCTGACGTCACGGACCGTCCAGCCGGGGCCGGCGGGTTCGAGGACGAGGTGGTGGCGGGAGACCAGGCCGTCGTCGACGACGACGTCGGCGTCGGGGGCGCGCCCGACGGTCCAGGCGCGGGAGGGAGTGAGCAGTCGTTCCGCGCCGCCCGGGGTGGGGGAGGTCGGGGTGACGACACGCAGCACCGGTGCGGTCACCGCGGCAGACTACTGGCCCGGGGCCCCCCGGAGAACGTCCGCGCGGGCAGACTTCAGGGGCACCTACCGCGCGGTCAGACCATGACCTCGCCGTCGTCGAACACGACCGCCACGACCTCCGCCTGGTGGGCGAGGTCCTCCGCCGCGGCCGCCGCCTCGGAGTGGGCGCCGCAGCCGTGGTCGGCGGTGACGACCCGGCCGTCGGTGTCGGTGACCTCGTTGCCGCACACGCCGACCATCACCGCGAGCGACCCGGACAGCGGTAGGTAGAAGCCGCAGGTCCCGCACGGCCCCGGTGCCTGCTTGGCCATCGGGGTGTCCGGACCGCCGTCGCCGTCGGCCCAGCGGGCGGCGGCGTCCTCGCGGCCGAAGCGCGACAGCACCCGGGCGCGGCCGAGGCCCAGTTCCCAGGCGACCTCGCGCTCCTGCGCGATCTCGGGTTCGGGGCGGTTCAGCCCGGTCTCCTCGGCGTACGCCGGGACCAGCCGGGGGTCGTCGGGAGCGGCGGGCAGCAGGTCTCCGGGGCGAAGGTCGCCCGCCTGCACACGCTCGGACCACGGCACCCACGCCGGCGCGAGGACGGCGCCGTCGCCCGGCAACAGCACGACCTCGTCGACGGTGACGACCTTGGCGCGGGGCGCCCGCGCGAGCGTCACCGACCAGTGCCACCCCCGGTAGCCCGGCAGGTCGGCCGCGAACGCGTGGGTCGCGAGCCGCTCCCCCTCGGCGCGGACACCGAGGTGCTCGCCGACCGATTCGCCTCCGGTCTCGACCGCGGCCTCGCGGGCGAGCTCGACCGCGGCGGCCAGAGCGGCGTCGACACGCGGGGCACGGCTGGCGGAACGGGACGGCGACGGGCTCGGCACACCGCCATTCTGCCGTCACGGGCGTGCGGACCGCCGCGTCGGGGCGTTCGACGGCCGCTTCGCTGCGGCAGGATGGGCCCGTGGCCGCGCCGGATCCTCACGCGTCGTGGCATCCGGCCGCGCCGCCACCGCCGCCGGCCCCACCTCCCCCGCCGCCCGGCCACGGTCAGGTGCCCCACCCGGGCGGTCCGCCGCCCCAGCACGAGAACCTGCGGCGCGCCGGACGGGGCGCCGCGGCGGCCGGCAAGGGAGCAGCCCGCGGCGGGGCCCGGGGCATCTCCTACGTCGCCTCGAAGCTCATCACCGCGAGTGCGCCGCGCGGCGCGCGCGAGTCCGGGCTCACCGCGTTGATCTGGAACCAGGTGCTCTCGTTCGGCGCCGACGCCATGATCACGGTGGCCCTCGCCGGCACCGTGTTCTTCGGCGCCTCGGCCGACGCCCAACGCGGCAACGTCCTGGAGTACCTGCTGGTGACGATGGCGCCGTTCGCGCTCATCGCCCCGGTCATCGGCCCGGCCATGGACCGGCTGCAGCACGGCCGGCGCATCGCCATGGCGGCCACCGGTGTCGGTCGCGCGGTGCTGGCGTTGATCATGGCCACCCACTTCACCAACCTGCTGGTGCTGTTCCCGTGCGCGCTGGGTTCACTGGTGCTGTCGAAGGCCTACTCGGTGGTGCGCGCGGCCGCAGCGCCGCGTCTGGTCCCCGCCGGGATGACGCTCGTCGAGGCCAACTCGAGACTCTCGCTGTTCGCGCTCGGCGCGAGCCTGGTCGGCGGTGGTCTGGTCGGCGCGGTCATCAAGGTCACCGGTTCGTACCAGGCCGCGCTGGTGATCACGGCGCTCGCGTTCGGCGCCTGCGCCTACTACGCGTTGCGGTTGCCGCGCCAGGTCGACGCCGTCTCCTCGATCCGGCCGCCCCGCGCCGAGCGGGTGCCGCGCGCGCAGCGCGGTCCGCGCCCGCCGTGGAACCAGCGGCTCGCCGCCTGGGCCGGGCGTGGGTTCTCCGCGGCGTTGACCATCGCGATGCAGGCGACGTGCGGGCTGCGGTTCCTCACGGGTTTCCTCACGCTGTACCTCGCCTTCTACGTGCAGACCACCGCGCACGGGGCGCAGGCGGCGCTCGAGCTCGGCGGCGTCGTGGTCGGCGCGGGCGCGGGCAACTTCCTCGGCAACGTGCTCGGCGCCCGCGTCCACCCGCCCCGACCGGAGCGGTTGGTGGTC
Organism: Jatrophihabitans sp. YIM 134969; assembly: GCF_054456675.1. Classification (NCBI taxonomy): domain Bacteria; kingdom Bacillati; phylum Actinomycetota; class Actinomycetes; order Jatrophihabitantales; family Jatrophihabitantaceae; genus Jatrophihabitans; species Jatrophihabitans sp. YIM 134969. The sequence continues at coordinate 55,645 of NZ_JBTJEQ010000010.1, read as the reverse complement.
GGCGTGGCCGGCGTCGCCGCCCTCGTCGTCATCGCGGGTGCGGTCTTCTTCTCGCCCGTGACGGCCGTGGTCGTCATCCTCGTCGCCTCGACCGGTGCGGCGCTGGCCAAGATCGCCCTGGACTCGCTCGTACAACGCGACGTCGTCGAGACGTTCCGGGCCAGCGCCTTCGGCCGGTCGGAGTCGTTCCTGCAGCTGTCGTGGGTGGTCGGCGGGACCATCGCGTTGCTGCTCCCGAGCGGCACCGGCTGGATCGGGTTCACCGTCGTGGGCGTGGTCCTCGCGGCCGTCGTGGTCGCCGTCGTGGTGCGCGCCCGCACGCAGGCGAGGTCGATCACGAGCCCGGGGCGGCCCCAGGGGGGCCGGGTAGCGTGACGCGCGTGCCGCCCGTCTCCCGCCGTCTCGTCCGGCGCGCCGCACTGGTGGCCGTCGCCGGCGCCGGCGCGGCCACGCTCGTCGCCTGCGACAAACCGTTGCCCGAGGTGACGTTCCAGTCCGGTTCCCGCAGCGTGCTGGTCGAGCCGAACCGCTACTGCTTCGAGCTCGCCGACGACACCTGCCACGACGCCGGCGCCGCCCAGCGGACGCTGCGCACCGTCGCGGGCGGGGTCATCAACATCAGCGTCCCGCGCACCGTCGCCGACAACGCCTGGATCGTGAAGGCCAGCAACGTCGGCGACGACGGCACGCTCACCGCCATCGAGGGTGCGGGCTCGGCCGCGGTGGTCGACAACCACCACGTCGCGGTCGAGGTCCCCGCCCAGTCGTCCGGCAGCTACCTGCTCACCGTCTCGGAGTACCGCAGCGGCAGCGAGGTTCCCACCGGCACCTGGAACCTGACGGTGAGCATCGGGGCCTGACCCGACACCTGCTCAGGCGTCGAGGTTGTCCGCGACGAACCGCAGGACCTGCGCGACCTTCTGACCCTCGGCGCGGTCGGGGTAGCGACCACGGCGCAGGCTGTTGCTGGTCTTGTCGAGCAGCTTGATGACGTCCTCGACGATCGGGGCCATCTCGTCGGCGTCCTTGCGGTTGGCCCGGGCGATCGACTGCGCGACCGACGGCAGCGGGTCCAGCACCTTGACCGCGAGCGCCTGGTTGCCCTTGCGCCCGGAGACGATGCCGAAGTCGACGCGCTGGCCCGGCTTGAGCTCGGTGAGGCCGCCCTCCAGGGCGTCCTTGTGCACGAAGACGTCCTCGCCCTCGTCGTCCGCGAGGAAGCCGAAACCCTTCTCGGCGTTGAACCACTTGACCTTGCCGGTGGGCACCTTGCTACTCCTCGAACACGTGGGAGGCCGGTGCGCGACGGTGCGGCAGCGGCCAGGGAACCGCCTAGGGTAGTCGGAGCGAGGGACCCGCTTCACCCGACTTCTCCCAGGACGGAATTCCGTTGGTTCAGGACGCGACCCGGCCCGACCGCCCGCGCCTCGGCGTGCGGATCGGCGTCGGCCTCATCGCGCTCGGCGTGCTGTTCGTGCTCGTCGACGTCCTGCCGTTCTTCTTCGGCGCCGACGACCGGCCGCTCTGGCTCAACCTCGCCTGCCTGCTGCTGCCCCTGGGGCTGGTCGTCGCGGTGTGGTCCGCGCTCGCCCAGGGCCGCCGCGAGCAGAAGGACGCCCTGCGCGCGCTCGAGGACCGCGGCCGCGGCTGACATCAGCGCGTCTCCCCGGCGTGGCACACTTGAGCGTTCGACCGCTGAGCCCGCCCGCGCGACCACCGAGGAGCCCCGCCGTGCCCGACACGCCGACCGCCCGCCGTCCCGAGGACGAGCAGGGCGACGACTTCGACGTCTCCGAGCTGGTCTCGCCCACCGCGGGTTCGTCCTCGCCGTTCGGTGACATCGAGTTCCCGCTGCCGGTCGCCGCGACCGGGTACGTACACCCCGGCCGGCGGGAGCGCCCGAACCTCGCGGGGGAGTGACGACCGCAGCACCGGGCGCGCCCATGCGGCGCGCCGACTCCGACACCCCGTCGCTTCGCGAGTGGCTCGCCACGCGCGACGACACCGCTCTCGCGGCGTTGCTCCGCCGCCGCCCCGATCTCGCGCTGCCCGCACCGGGTGACCTCGCGACCCTGGCCGCGCGGGCCGTGGTGCGGTCGTCGGTGCAGCGGGCGGTCGACCGGCTCGACGCGTTCGCGCTGCGTCTGCTCGGGGTGGTCGTCACAGCCCACGACGACGGTGACGGCACCGCGGCCGAGATCGCCGCGCGGATGCCCGACGTCGATCCCGGCGTGCTCCGCGACCGCATCGCCGACCTCATGACCCTGGCGCTGGTCCGGGACGACCCGAACACCGGGGACCTGCTGCCGGTCGGTCCGGTCGCCGCGGCCCTCGGCGGCCGCCGTTCGGGGTTCGGTCGGGGTGCCCTGCACGTGTTCTCCAACGCCTCCGACGCGCAGGTCTCACCGGTGCTGCGCACCCTCGACCTGCCCGACGTGCGTCAGCCCCGTGCGGCGCAACTCATCGCCGGGGTGCTCGGCGACCCCGACCAGCTCGAGGCCATCCTCGAGGACGCCCCACCGGACGCCCGGGCCGTGCTGCAGCGGCTGTCGTCCGCCCCGCTCGCCACCGTCGCCGCGGGCGCGCTGCGGCTGCACCGTGGGCTCGACGGCCTGCCCGGCTACGACACCGATCCCGACCTCGCGTGGCTGCTCGAGCACGGGTTGCTCGGCCCGGTCGACGAACGCACGGTCGAACTCCCCCACGAGGTCGCGGTCGCGATCCGGACCACGCCCGTCCCGGCCGCGGCCACCCCCGAACCACCGCCGATCGTCGTCGCCGCGCCCGACCGGCCGGTCGACCTCGACGACGCCGGCACCACCGCCGTGCTGGAGGTGCTGCGGTGGGTCGACGCGCTGGCCACCGAGTGGACCACCACGCCCGCACCGGTCCTGCGATCGGGCGGTCTGGGGGTGCGCGAACTGCGGCGCACCGCGAAGTCGCTGGCGATCTCCGAGGCCGACGCCGCGCTGCTGGTCGAGGTCGCCGCGACCGCGGGGCTGGTCGGCCCGACCACGGGCATCGACCCGACCTTCCTTCCCACCTCGGCCTTCGACACCTGGACCCGCCGCGACCCGTCGGTGCGCTGGACCGAGCTCGCCCGCGCGTGGCTCACCATGACCCGCCAACCCGACCTGGTCGGCCGACGCGACGGCCGCGACAAGGTCGTCACGGCGCTGGGGTTCGACGTCGAACGCGGAACGGTGCCGAACCTGCGCGCCGACGTCCTGGGCGTGCTCGCCACGCTCCCCGCCGGCAGCGCCGCCCGATCCGAGGACGACGTGATGGCGCGGCTGGCGTGGAACGCGCCGCGGCAGGCGGGCCAGGCGCGGGAGGCGGCCGCCGCGATCCTGCGCGAGGCCGCCGTGCTCGGGCTGACGGCCGCCGGCGGGCTCACCTCGTACGGCCGGGCGGCGTTGGCGGCGTCGGGCCTGCGCGCCGACCAGACCGGCACGTGGGGCGAGGTCGAGGCCCGGCTCGACGACGCCCTGCCCGAGCCGGTCGACACCGTGCTGGTGCAGCCCGACCTCACGATCGTGGTGCCGGGTCAGCCGGTCCCGGAACTCGCCCGCGAGCTCACCCTGGTGGCCGACCTCGAGTCGTCGGGCGGGGCGGCGGTGTACCGGGTGTCGGAGACCTCGTTGCGCCGGGCGTTCGACGCCGGGCGCAGCGGTGCCGACCTCCTCGACTTCTTCACCACGACGTCGGTCACCCCGATCCCGCAGGCGCTGCAGTACCAGATCGACGACCTCGGCCGCCGGTACGGCGCGTTGCGGGCCGGTGCCGCCACGGCGTACCTGCGTTGCGACGACGAGGAGTTGCTCAGCCGCGTGCTCGGCGACCCGGCGACCGCTCCGCTCGGCCTGCGACGACTCGCCCCGACCGTTGCCATCTGCAACGTCAGCCCGGCCAAGCTGTTGGAGGCGTTGCGGCAGGGTGGGTTCGCGCCCGCCGCGGAATCCCCTGCCGGCACGGTGCTCTCGCTCGACGACGAGCCGCCGCGGGCGCCGGCCCGTCGAGCGGCCCGGCCGGTTCGATCGTCCACGCTCGGCGACGGTCAGCTGGCCGACATCGTGCGCCGGATGCGAACGGGTGAGGAGCTGGCGTCGTTGCGAGCGGTGCACGAAGCAACGGTTCCGTCGGTGCCGGGCGTGACCTCGGCCGCGATGCTGGAGACCATCCGCACCGCGATCCAGACCTCGTCGGAGCTGTGGCTGGGTTACGTCGACGACAACGGCGCCACCATGGCCCGCACCATCTCGCCGATCTCGATGGCCGGCGGGCAGGTCCGCGGCTACGGCGCGCAGGACCAGCTCGAGGTGTACCAACTCCACCGCATCGTGACGGCCCGGTTACTCGAATCCGGCGACTGAGTCAGCCGTTCCCACCTGCTGGAGGTGGGCGAGGACCTGCTCGCCGATGGCGGTGAGGGCGGCGAGCTGATCGGCGTCCAGGGCGTCGAAGAACAGCGCGCGCAGGTTGCGCAGGTAGTCCGGCGACGCCGTGGCGATCGCGCCGCGGCCGGTCTCGGTGAGGCGCACCTCGGACGCCCGGGCGTCGCTCTCGCAGGCTCCCCGGGTCACCAGGCCGCGCGCCTCCATGCGGCGCACCTGGTGCGCGAGCCGGCTCTTCTCCCAGAACAGGGCGCACCGCAGCTCGCGCGAGCGCAGGACCCCACCGGGCGCGGCCTCCAGCGCGCAGAGCACCGCCCGGTCGGCCTCGGACATGCCGTCGCCCTGCAGCCGGTGGGCGAGTTCGGCGTCGAGGTGCGCGGACATGCGCCGGAAGGTCTCCCAGGCCCGCTCCTCGGCCGGCGCCAGCGTTCGTCGACGGGTCACGGAACACAGGCTACGGTGTCTGAGGTTGACGCATCAACCTTCTCGAGCGACCCGGAGACCCTGATGGACCACGGCCACACCCTGCACTTCGGTGCCTTCCTCACTCCCGCCGCCGCGGACCCGCACGGCGTGGTCGCGCGCGCCCAGCTCGCGGAGCAGGTCGGCCTCGATCTCGTCACCTTCCAGGACCACCCGTACCAACCGGCGTTCCTCGAGACCTGGACGCTGCTCTCCGTCGTCGCCGCGAGCACCGAACGGATCACCGTCGCGCCCAACGTCGTCAACCTTCCGCTGCGCCCACCGGCCGTCCTGGCGCGCAGCGTCGCGAGCCTCGACCTGCTGTCCGACGGCCGGGTGGAACTCGGCCTGGGCGCGGGTGCGTTCTGGGACCCGATCGTGGCGATGGGCGGCAAGCGGCTGACGGCCGGCGAGGCCGTCCGGGCGCTGGACGAAGCCGTGCAGGTCCTCCGCCAGGCGTGGGACACCGGCGAGCGTGGCGGCGTGCGGGTCGACGGCGAGTTCCACCGGGTGCTCGGCGCGAAGCGCGGCCCCGCGCCCGCGCACCCGGTCGAGATCTGGTTCGGCGCCTACAAGCCGAAGATGCTCGCGCTCACCGGACGGGTCGCCGACGGCTGGCTGCCCTCGCTCGGCTACCTCGACCCGGCGGATTTCGCGGCGTCGAACGCGACGATCGACGACGCCGCCCGGGCCGCCGGTCGCGAACCCGGCGCCATCCGCCGGCTGCTCAACGTCACCGGCGACGTCGACCCCGCCGACCTGGCGCGGTGGACGCTCGAACACGGCTTCAGCACCTACATCCTCGGCACCGACGACCCCGACGCGATCCGCCGCTTCGCGGGCGAGACCGCGACCACCGTCCGGGAGCTGGTGGCCGCAGGCCGGTCCGGCGCCGCCGTGGTGTCGACGCCGGTGCCCGAGGCGCCGCGCCGCGAAACCGTCGTCGCACGCGGGGGTTTCGCGGTGACACCGACTCCCGACGACGGCACCCGACGCAGCAGCGTGCGGCCGTGGGACGAGTCGCAGCGGCCGACCGGTCCTGCTCCCGACCCGGACCGCACGTACACCGCGCACGACCTCGCCTCGGCGCAGCAGTTGGTCGACGTGCACGACCACCTGCGCTCGGAACTGGCCCAGCTGTACGACCTCGTCGACCAGGTCGCGGACGGCGAACTCCCGATCGGTGCGGCCCGTTCGCAGATCAACGCCATGACGATGCGGCAGAACAACTGGACGCTCGGCACCTACTGCGAGTCCTACTGCCGGTTGGTCACCATGCACCACTCGTTGGAGGACCAGGCCATGCTGCCCCGCCTCGCACAGGGTGACCCCCGGCTCGCGCCGGTGACCACGCGCCTGCAGCAGGAACACGTCGTGATCCACGACGTGCTCGAGGGCCTCGACCAGGCGTTGGTCGCGCTGGTCTCCCAGCCCGACGGCATCCCCGCGCTCCGCGACGCGCTCGACCTGCTGTCGGACACGCTGCTGAGTCATCTGTCGTACGAGGAGCGCGAACTGGTCGAGCCCCTCGCGCGGCTCGGGATGTTCTAACCGCTGCCGTCTCGCACCGCGAGGCGGTGATCGCCCGCCCGGCTCCTTCTTCGACCTCCCCGAGGGCGTACGCGCACCACGACCACCCGGTCGGGCGGCGCAGTCTCCGGCGCCGTGCCGTGGATCGCGACCGTCGTCGACGTCGTCGGCGCGGGCGAGCGGGGGTTCTTGGTCGGCATCTCCGGGTCCCTCTCACGCGGTCAGCCATCGGTTGCTGTACCGCGGAGCGGGACCCCGGCGCGACCCGGCGTTCAGCGGGTCGCTGGCAGCGTGGGGCTCACCCGGACCTCCCGCGGGTTGTCGGCTCCGAAGAATCACCAGCGAATCATTGACGTTTCTGCTTCAAGTGGTAGACTCGAACACGTGCACGAATCAATGGCGACCCTCGACGAGTGGGTGCCGTGCGAGCCGGTCTTCCTCGAGACCGACGACGGATTCGTGCTCTCCGACCAGGCGCAGGCGATCCTGGCCGCGATGGACGCCGTCGAAGCTGACGGCAGCAAGCCGCTGTCGATGCTCGACCAGATCGCGGCCCTGCGCGCTCAGGTCGACAAGCTGGCCGTGTTGATCCCTGCCGCGGTGCGCGACGCGGAGGGGCACGAGGTCCTCGGTGCGGTCCATGAACTGCAGGCCGCCGTCAACGTCATCGCCTCGTGTGACCAGGCGTTGATCGCGGAGATCGAACGGCGGCCCGACACCATCGAACGCACCGGCGCCCGCTCCACCGCCGCCTGGCTCGCCGGCGCGCTGCGGATCCGGCCCGCCGAAGCCAAACGACGCGTGCGCACCGCTAACGGCTGCGCCCCACGGGTCACCCTCACCGGCGAACCCCTCCCGCCGTTGCGGCCGCACGTCGCCGCCGCTCAGACCGCCGGGCTCATCACCGCCGACCACGCCCACACCATCGACCGCGCCCTGACCGCCCTCCCCGTCGGACTCCCGGTCGAGGTGGTCGACGCGGCCGAGCAGGCCCTGCTGAAGGTCGCCCGCGTCTACGACGCCACCGACGTCGCCGCACTCGGGCGAGACATCCGCGACCGGCTCGACCAGGACGGACCGACACCCCGCGACGAAGCCCAGCGCCGCCGCCGGTCCCTGCGGCTCACCCAGCACGACGACGGCGCGTGCACCGCCCGCGGCGACCTGACCGCTGGGCTGTTCGCGAAACTCCAGACCGTCCTGAGCCCCCTCGCGGCACCCCGACCGGACGACGGCCACGGCCCCGACACCCGCGCCGCGGACGTCCGCCTGCACGACGCCCTGGAAGAACTGTGCGACCGGTTCCTGCGCTCCGGCACCCTGCCCGACTCCGGCGGCGTCCCCACCACCCTCGTCGTCACCATGACCGTCAAGGACCTCGAGACCCGGACCGGACGCGTCCACACCTCCCACGGTGGCGACATGTCCGTGACGGAACTGCTGAACCTGGCCGCCGAAGCCGAGATCATCCCCGTCGTCCTCAACGACGCCGGCGGCGTCCTGTCCCACGGCCGAACGAAACGCCTGGCCAGCGCCGGCCAGACCAAAGCATTGATTGCCCGCGACGTTCACTGCAGCTTCCCCGGCTGCCGGATACCACCGCAGTGGTGCCAACGACATCACGTCCTGGACTGGCTGTTCGACGGCGAAACCGAGATCGACAACCTCACCCTGTTGTGCGGACACCACCATCGGAACTTCCAACGGTGGGGATGGGCCTGCCACATGGAAGACGGCGTCCCGTGGTGGACACCACCACCCGAGGTCGACCCCACCCAGACATCGTTGCGCAACGCAACAGTTTGATCGTCACAGCGGTCGACCGTTTCCTCACCCCACCCCGGGCACGATCCGTAGGTCGCGCACGGCACCGCCGTCGAGGGCGGCGAGCGCCTCGGCGTAGGCCGGGCCGTCGTGGGCGGCCACCGCGGCCTCGACCGACTCGAACTCGATGATCACCGTGCGGGTGGCCTGACCCGCCTCGAAGGTGTGGGCAGGCATGCCACGGGCGATGAAGCGGCCGCCGGCCCCCTCCAGCGCCGGGCCGGCGAGCGCGGCGTACGCCGCGAGCTTGGCCTCGTCGGTGATCTCGACGTACTCACTGATCCAGTAGGCAGGCATGGGTTCTTCGTACCGCACCCGTTGATGCCGCTCCATGTCGGATCTGGTCGCTCCCGTTCGTGGTAGTGGTGTGAGGCGGCCGACGGGGCCGCCGCGGGACGAGGAGCAGCCATGACCGCCACCTACACGTTCGACGTCTTCAGCACCCTCGACGGGTTCGGATCGGCCTCGGGAGGCGACTGGTCCGGCTACTGGGGCAAGCAGGGCCCGGAACTGCTCGAGCACCGCCTGCGGATCTTCGAGGCCGACCAGCGCCTGGTGCTCGGCGGCACCACCTACCGCCAGTTCCACGAGATGCTCGCGGCCAGCGACGAGACGTCCGGCGTGCAGGACCCGTGGGTCACGCGGTTCTTCGCGCTGCCGACCACCGTCATCTCCTCGACCCTGACCTCCCCGGTGGCCGGCCCCGGATCGGGAGCGGGCGAGGTCACCATCGAGCCCGGGGACGCGGTCGAGGTCGTCCGCCGACTCAAGCAGGAGTCCGACGTCCCGCTGCGTTCGCACGGGAGCCTGTCGATGAACCGGGCGCTTCTCGCGGCCGGTCTGGTCGACCGGCTGTCGGTCACCGTCTTCCCGGTCGTCACCGGCCGCAACGGCTCCGACCCGGTGTTCGCCGGCGCCGAGGACTTCGACCTCGAACTGCTCGAGCAGCACACGCTCGACGGCAACACGCTGGAACTGGTCTACCGGCCGACGCTGCACTGACGGCCGGCGCACACTGCAACGATCGTCTACCCGACCGGCTGGCCCCGGAACGTGCGGCGGTAGGCCGCGGGCGACAGCCCGACGACGGTGCGGAAGTGCTGGCGCAGGCTCGCTCCGGTGCCGAGCCCGGCGCGGCGGGCGACGACGTCGACCGGCTCGTCGGTGACCTCGAGCAGGTGCCGCGCGTGGGCCACCCGCTGCTCGACGATCCACGCGCCCGGCGAGCGGCCGGTCTCCTCGCGGAAGCGGCGGTTGAACGTCCGCAGGCTCATGTTCGCGACCGCGGCGAGCCCGGCGACGTCGAGCGGTTCGCCGAGTCGGCTCAACGCGAACTCCCGCGCGGCCGAGGTCGACTCGGCGGCCGCGGCGGGGACCGGCCGGTCGATGAACTGGGCCTGGCCGCCTTCACGCCACGGCGGCACGACGCACTGCCGGGCGGCCCGGTTGGCGACGGCCACCCCGTGGTCGGCGCGGATCAGGTGCAGGCACACGTCGATGCCCGCGGCCACCCCGGCCGAGCTGAGCAGGTCGCCGTCCTCGGTGAACAGCACGTCGACGTCGAGGTCGACGCGGGGGTAGAGCCGGCGGAAGTCGTCCGCGTACCCCCAGTGGGTGGTGGCGCGACGGCCGTCGAACACCCCGAGCGACGCCAGCGCGAACGCGCCCGTGCAGATCGACACCACCCGTGTCCCGGGGCGGATCCGGCCGAACGCGTCCCGCAGTTCCGGCGTCGCGACACCGTCGCGGCGGGCGGCCGGGTAGCGGGTGCCGGGCACGATGACGGTGTCGGCACGGGTCAGCTCGTCCGGACCCGCCTGCGGCACGATCGCGTAGCCCTCGGTGCTGGTCACCGGGCCGGTGTCGAGGCCCACCATCCGCACGTCGTAGAGCGGGCGGCCCTCGTCGTCGACCGCGGACCCGAACATCTGCGCCGGGATGGTGGCGTCGAACCCGACGACGGGCGGCAGGAGCAGGACGGCCACCCGGTGACGACGCGACATGGCACGATCCTTGCACACATCGGCATCTGTGCCACTGGCCGGACTGCCTCCGGAGCGGCAGGCTCGTCGACCGTGAGCACGTCCACGTCCACCCGCCGCCGGCCCCACTACGCCTGGCTCATCGCCGCCGTCACCTTCGTGACCATGCTCGGCGCGGCCGGCTTCCGGTCCGTACCCAGCGTCATGATGGACCCGCTGCACGCCGAGTTCGGCTGGTCCCACGCGACCGTCGGCTCGGCCATGGCCGTCAACATGACGCTGTTCGGGTTGATGTCGCCGTTCGCCGCGGCCCTCATGGACCGCTTCGGGATCCGTCCGGTCGTCACCGTCGCGCTGGTGCTGGTGTCCGCCGGCAGCGGCCTCGCCGTGTTCGCCCGCATGCCGTTCGACCTGATCCTCTGCTGGGGCGTGCTGGTCGGCGCCGGCACCGGCGCGATGTCGATGGCGTTCGTGGCCACCGTGACCACCCGGTGGTTCGTCGCGCGCCGCGGGCTGGTGAGCGGCGTGCTCACCGCGGCCAACGCCACCGGGCAGTTGGTGTTCCTCCCGGTGATCGCGAGCCTCACCGAGCACCAGGGGTGGCGGACCGCCTCGCTCGTGGTCGCCGGTGCGGCGCTCGCCGTGGTGCCGCTCGTGCTGGTCCTCATGCGCGACCACCCGCACCGCATGGGGTTGCGCGCCTACGGCGCCACCGACACCGAGCCCGGGCCGTCGCCGGCCGTGCGGGTCGGCAGCAGTGCCGGGGTCGCCCTGCGGTCGCTCGTCGACGCCGCCCGCAAACCCGTCTTCTGGCTGCTGGCCAGCAGTTTCGCCATCTGCGGCGCCACGACGAACGGCCTCATCGGCACGCACTTCATCCCGGCCGCGGGCGACCACGGCATGCCCGTGACCACCGCGGCGTCACTGCTCGCACTGGTCGGGATCTTCGACGTCGCCGGGACGATCGCCTCGGGGTGGTTCACCGACCGCGTCGATCCCCGCCTGCTGTTGCTCGTCTACTACGTCGGCCGCGGGTTGGCACTGGCCGCCCTGCCGTCGCTGCTCTCCCCCCACACCGCCCCCGGCACCTGGGTCTTCATCCTGTTCTACGGCCTGGACTGGGTCGCCACGGTCCCGCCGACCGTTGCACTGTGCCGCGAGTACTTCGGCGAACGCGCACCCATCGTGTTCGGCTGGGTGTTCGCCGCCCACCAACTCGGCGCCGCCACGGCAGCCAGCGGAGCGGGTTGGATCCGTGACACGTTCGGTACGTACGACCCGGCCTTCTACCTGGCCAGTGCTCTGTGCGTTGTCGCCGCCGCGTTGTGTCTCGCGGCGGGTGGCCGCGCCGCGCTGCGGCGGCGCTTCGCGGCGGTCCCCGCGACGATGTGACCCCTCGGCCCGGGACGGCCCGCGGGACAGGCCCCCCGCCACCCGGGTAAGGCCTCGAGGAGGCCGGAAGCAGCCCGGCGACTCACCGCCCGCGCGATCGGTACGTCCCGCGCGGGCACCGAAGCCCGAGAGGCTCGCCATCGTGGAACAACCGTCGTCCCCGTCATCGGTCGTCCAGGGAGTCAGGTCCGGCGTCGGTCAGCTGGTGCGCGGCGTGCGGCAGCGCCTGTCGCACGTCGCACCGGGCGCCGACCCGGGCGAGTGGCTCGCCGTCACCGTCCTCGCCGACCGCGACACCGTGCTGGCCGGCGGCCTGCCCGCCCCGCTCGCCGAGCTGCAGGACCGGATCCAGGTCGACGTCACCCCGGCACCGGGCGACAAGGGCACCGAGATCGCGGCGCGCGTCATCACCGACGGCGACCAGGCGGCCGGAGACCTCGCCGAGCTGCAGACGTCGCTGCGCCTCGCCTTGCGGCACAGCAAGCAACTCCTCGAGACCGGGCAGGTCATGAAGGTCGACCCGCAACCCCACGGCGCACGGACGAACTCACCCGCGGGCAAGGCGCTGGACGAAGCGCAGGCCCACGGCGCCGAGCAGGGGGTGTTGTGATGCAGGCCCTCGTCTGGAACGGCGTGAACGAGCTGGCGGTCGAGAACGTCGACGACCCGACGATCCTCAACGACGGCGACGTCATCGTGAAGGTGTCGCTGACGACGACGTGCGGCTCCGACCTGCACCTGCTCGGCGGTTACATCCCCGCGATGCGCGCGGGTGACGTGCTGGGCCACGAGTTCATGGGCGAGGTCGTCGAGGTCGGACCCGGGGTGCGCAAGCACCGGGTGGGCGACCGGGTCGTCGTCTGCTCGTTCATCGCCTGCGGCAACTGCTGGTACTGCCGTCAGGAACTGTTCTCGCTCTGCGACAACGGCAACCCGGATCCCGCCATCACCGAAGCGCTCTGGGGTTTCGCCCCCGGTGGGTGCTTCGGCTACTCCCACGCCCTCGGCGGGTTCGCCGGCAGCCACGCCGAGTACGTGCGGGTGCCGTTCGCCGACCAGGGCGCCTTCACCGTGCCCGACGGCGTCGACGACATGAGCGCGCTGTTCGCCTCCGACGCCGCCGCCACCGGCTGGACCGGCGCGGACTCGATCGGCATCGCGCCCGGCGACGTCGTCGCGGTGTGGGGGGCCGGCGGGGTCGGGCAGATGGCCGCGGCCGCCGCCCTCACCCGTGGCGCGGGCGAGGTCATCGTCATCGACCGGTTGCCCGAACGGCTCGAACAGGCGAACCGGCACATCGGCGTCGAGACGCTGAACTTCGAGGACGTCGACGTCTCGGCGACCCTGCGCGCCACCACCGGTGGTCGCGGCCCGGACGTCTGCATCGAGGCCGTCGGCATGGAGGCCCACCCCGGCAGCGGGGTCATGGGCGTGTACGACCAGGTCAAGCAGCAACTGCGCCTGCAGACCGACCGGCCGACCGCGCTGCGGCAGGCCGTGCACGCGTGCCGCAAGGGCGGCGGGGTGTTCGTGCTCGGCGTGTTCGGGGGTCTGGTCGACAAGTTCCCGCTCGGTGCGGTGATGAACAAGGGCCTGACGTTCCGCGGCGCCCAGCAGCACGGCCGCCGCTACATCCCGGAGATCCTCGACCTCCTGGGACGGGGCGAGCTGTCGACCTCGCACCTCGCGACCCACGTCATGCCGCTGTCACAGGGGCCGGAGGGGTACGCGATGTTCAAGGACAAGACCGACGGCTGCGTGCGGGCGGTGTTCCAGCCCGGGCAGTAGGCACGACCGGGGTCGTCGGCCGGACGCGCGTCAGACCCGGATGCGGCCCCGACGCAGGTCGTCCCGGCGGGCGACGAGGAACCCGCCCGCCGGGAGCACCGAGTCGACGAGGACGACGACCAGGGTCCGGAAGCTCCACCGCAGCTTCCACGCCACGACCAGGGCCAGGACGACGTAGAGGGTGAACAGGCCGCCGTGGACCGGGCCGAGCACCTCCACGCCGCCCTCCATCTGCGGGTCGGTCGTGTACTTGACCAGCGTCGCGACGATCAGAGCGAGCCACGAGCAGGCCTCGACGACCGCGACCCAGCGGAAGGTCGTGAACAGGGCGGAGGGGCGGGTGGTCGCGGTGGCGGTCACCCGTCCGATGGAACCGGATCCGGCTGTGCGACCCGGGCTGCACGTCCGGTGAGGTGACGTGGATCGCGCCTTCCCGGTTCCGCTCGTCGCGCACCCGGGCGGAAGTGTCAGGGGGTCACGGCACAATGGTGGGATGCCTGACGGCCCGCTGATCGTCCAGTCGGACAAGACCCTCCTGCTCGAGGTCGACCACCCCGATGCCGCCGCCGCGCGCGCGTCGATCGCCCCGTTCGCCGAGCTGGAGCGCTCGCCCGAGCACGTCCACACCTACCGCCTCACCCCGCTCGGCCTGTGGAACGCCCGGGCCGCGGGGCACGACGCCGAACAGGTCGTCGACGCCCTGGTCCGCTGGTCGCGCTACGCCGTCCCGCACGCGCTGCTGGTCGACGTCGCCGACACCATGGACCGCTACGGCCGGCTGCAGCTGACCAAGCACCCCACCCACGGGCTGGTCCTCGTCGCGCTCGACCGCGCGGTGCTCGAGGAGGTCATGCGGCAGAAGAAGATCCAGCCGCTGCTGGGCGAGCGGGTCGACGACGACACCGTGCTCGTGCACCCGTCCGAGCGCGGCCGGCTCAAGCAGTCGCTGCTCAAGATCGGCTGGCCCGCCGAGGACCTCGCGGGCTACGTCGACGGCGAGGCCCACCAGATCGACCTCGACCAGGAGGGCTGGGTGCTGCGGGACTACCAGCAGCAGGCCACGGACTCGTTCTGGGCGGGCGGCTCGGGTGTCGTCGTGCTGCCGTGTGGTGCGGGCAAGACCCTCGTCGGCGCCGCGGCGATGGCGCAGGCCAAGGCCACGACGCTGATCCTCGTCACCAACACCGTCTCCGGTCGGCAGTGGAAGCGCGAGCTGCTCGCCCGCACGTCGCTCACCGAGGACGAGATCGGCGAGTACTCCGGGGAGAAGAAGGAGATCCGGCCGGTCACCATCGCCACCTACCAGGTGATGACCACCCGCCGGAAGGGCGAGTACCGCCACCTGGAGCTGTTCGACGCCCGCGACTGGGGCCTCATCATCTACGACGAGGTCCACCTGCTCCCGGCGCCGATCTTCCGGCTCACCGCCGACCTGCAGTCGCGCCGCCGCCTCGGGCTCACCGCCACCCTCATCCGGGAGGACGGCCGCGAGGGCGACGTGTTCTCGCTCATCGGCCCCAAGCGGTTCGACGCGCCGTGGAAGGACGTGGAGAACCAGGGTTGGATCGCCCCGGCCGACTGCACCGAGGTGCGGGTGACCCTCACCGACGCCGAGCGGATGGCCTACGCCACCGCCGAGCCCGACGAGCGGTACAAACTCGCGGCCACGGCGCACACCAAGCTGCCGGTGATCAAGCAGATCGTCGACAACCACCCCGACGACCAGGTGCTGGTCATCGGCGCCTACCTCGACCAACTCGAGGACGCCTCGGCCGCGCTCGACGGCGCGCCGATCATCCAGGGCTCGACCCCGAACAAGGAGCGTGAGCGGCTCTACCAGGAGTTCCGCGAGGGCAAGAGCCGGGTGCTGGTGGTCAGCAAGGTCGCGAACTTCTCCATCGACCTGCCCGAGGCCGCGGTCGCGGTGCAGATGTCGGGCACCTTCGGGTCACGCCAGGAGGAGGCCCAGCGGCTCGGTCGGGTGCTGCGTCCCAAGGCCGACAAGCGGCAGGCGCACTTCTACACCGTGGTCGCCCGCGACACCCTGGACTCCGAGTACGCCGCCCACCGCCAGCGCTTCCTCGCCGAGCAGGGCTACGCCTACACGATCGTCGACGCCGACGACCTGCTCCGCCCGCTGACCTGAGCGGGCGGGACCCGGACCCCGCCGGCCGCGTTCACGTGAACGCGGCCAGTCCGGTCAGGAACGCTTCTGCACGAAGGTCACGCTGATCACGCGGTAGCCGTCCGTCACGATCACGGCGTGGTCGGTGTCCAGTGGCGGGATGTCCCCGACGGTCTGACCCGCGAGCACAGCCGCGAGGTCCTCCGCACCGAACACGAGCGGTCCCGCCGCCGCGCAGTCCAGACACTCGATCTGGGCCCCCGCCAACGGGTAGTCGTACGTCGCCGGGTTGATGTCCCGTTCGGCGAACGACGCGCTGCCCGCCTGGAACAGGTGGTCGACGCGATCGAGCCGCAGCGTGGTCGCCGACGCCGCCACCACGCGGCCGTGGTCGCCCAACCGCAACGGTGAGCGTGCTCCCACCAGCGCGGAGTGCACCACCTGGGCGGCGCGGGCGTGGACTGTCGGATCGGATCCTTGCGCCACGAAGACCACGAGCGGGGCGGTAGCGATCGTCCACTGCTCGAACGAGCCGTCGACGCAGGCGGCGGTGAACACCCGGTGTTCCACGGTCACACCGTGGGCGAGGAACTCGTCGGCAGTGGTCGTCCGCTGCGTCAGACGCTCCGGTCCCTCGGGACACAGCCACTTCTCGCCGGTCACCCACGGGAGGTCGGGGTCGACCGGCCCACCCTTCGTCGAGGCCCCCACCGACACGTCGAGGGCGCACGTGTTGCCGGGGGCCACGAGGCACCCGGAGTCCGCAACGCCGCCGGGGTTCGCGCCGACGCTCCACGAGGTCGGCACCGACAGCGTGACGCCCAGCACCGTCACCTGCTTCGTAGCCGGTACGGACGTCGTCGACGTGGCCGCCGTCGGGCTGGACGTGGCCGAGCCCGTCGTGGTGACCGTCGGCGTGGGCGCGACGCTCGTGCCGGCAGGAGTGCTCGGCGAGGGCCGGGCGTCCATGGCCTCGCGGCCGATGAGCGTGCCGGCGACGACGATGCCGACCAGCGCGGCAGCCACCAGCACCACCCCGGTCCACTTCCGACGCAGCGGGTGCACAGTGGCCAGCCGCTCGGTCTGCGGGAACGGCGGGACGGAGCGGGCGTCGGGCACCTGGCGGCGGGCCTCACCTGCGAATGTTGCACGCAGCAGCGATTCGAGTTCGGCGTCGCGGTCGTCGACGTGGTTGCTGCTCATCGGTTCGCCCCCAGGGTCTCGCGCAGACTGGCCATGGCCCGGCTGGCCGACGACTTCACCGTTCCCGCCGAGATGCCGAGGGCCGCGGCGATCTCGGCCTCCGACAGGTCCGACCAGTACCGCAGCATCAGGACCTCCCGTTGCCGCCCCGGGAGTCGGCGGACGGCGGCGAGCGCCGCCTGCTGGTCCTCCGCGAGCTCCAGGTGCCGGTCGGCGCCCGGTGCCGGCTCGGGTTCGGAGAGGTACTGGTGGCGGCGGCTGACCTGCCGCCGCCGGATGGTCGACCGTGAGCGGTTCACCACGGCCGACCGCACGTAGGCTAGAGCGGCCTCGGGGTCACGCAGCGACGCCGCCTGACGGTGCAAGCCGATGAACGCCTCCTGCACGACGTCCTCCGCGCTGGGCAGGTCGTCGACCAGCAGCACGGCCAGGCGGACCAGGCCACGCCAGTGCTGCAGGTACAGCGCCTGCACGTCGACCCGTGCCACAGGCACGGGCGACGGGGGCGACGACTCACGCCACGCTTCCACGGGGTGTCCCTCCACCGGAACGGTCACGTCGAAGGGTCGCGCCGGGCCGCCGGAGGTTGTCCTGCGCTCGGTCACGATCCGGTCTCGGCCGCCGACCTACCCTCGCACGGTGTCGTCGGCGAGCGCTCCACCCGTCCCGCGCGGTCGAATCCTCGCTGTGAGCGCCGGCGGGGTCGGCCACCTCGACGACCGGGGGCGGGCGATGCGGTCGGCCTTCCTCAAGACGCCGCTGACCGGTCCGGTGCCGGTCGGGCCGCTCGGGCTGCCCGGCGACGCCCACGTCTACCGCCACCACGGCGGCCCGGACATGGCGCTGTGCGTGTACGCGAGCGAGCACCTGCTGGCGCTGCAGGCGGACGGGCTCGACGTGCCGGACGCCGCGGCGTTCGGTGAGAACCTCACCACCCGCGGCCTGCTCGAGACCGAGGTGCGGATCGGCGACGTGTTCCGGATCGCGGTCGAGGGCACGTCCGGGGTGCTCGTGCAGGTCAGCCAGCCCCGGTCGCCCTGCCGGAAGATCGCCGTGCGGTACGGGCGCCCGAAGCTGGACCTCGCCCTGGCGCGCGCGGGCCGGGTGGGGTGGTTGCTCCGGGTGCTCGAGCCCGGCGACCTCGCGGCCGGGGCGGACGTGCTGCTGGTCGAGCGTGACGACGCGGCCGTCACCGTGGCCGAGGCGAGTCGGGTCCTCGACGTCGACCGTCACGACCTCGGAGCCGTCCCCGCCGTGCTCGCTTCAGCTGGGTTGGCCCCGGCCGCGGTCGAGGCGTTGCGCCGCCGGCTCGACGCGGCCTGACCGAGCTTCTCGCCGGGAAGGGAGCACACCGGACCCGCACAGAACCCGGAACCGACGGTAACGGCTATCGGGGCTGAGAACCGACAGGATGTCGGCATCACCCCATCTGTCCGCTTGTGGACGGATGTCCGACCTGCCGAGCCGTCCCGTCGGCACCTGTTCCCCGGGAGACCCCGTGTCCGAACCCGTCCGCACGTCCCGGTGGCGCCGCCCGCTCACCGCGGTCGCCACCCTCGCCGCCGCGGGCCTCGCGGTCACCGCACTCGCCACGCCCGCGACGGCCACCCCCGTCGCGGCCACGCCCTCGGGCACCGCCGCGCACGTGCTCACCGCCCCGCACGCCCAGAAGCGGGTCTGTTCGGTCGCGGCGAAGGGCCACGTGGCGTGCGACGCCCACGTCGTCACCACCACCGACGGCGCGACGCCGCTCGCCACGACCAGCTACCAGAGCGGGTACTCCCCCGCCCAGCTGACGACGGCCTACGCCCTCGCCGGCGCGACCGGCAGCGCCACGGTGGCGGTCGTCGACGCGTACGCGAGCCCGAACGCCGCCGCCGACCTCGCCGCGTACCGCACCCAGTTCGGACTCGGCACGGCCAACCTGACCCAGTACAACCAGACCGGCGGCACGACGCTGCCCGCGGGCGACACCGGCTGGGGCTCCGAGGAGATGCTCGACCTCGAGATGGTCTCGGCGATCTGCCCGAGCTGCTCGATCGTCTACGTGGGTGCGAACTCGACCTCGTTCGCCGACCTCGGCACCGCGGTGAACACCGCCGTGGCCAAGGGCGCGAAGGTGGTCTCGAACTCCTACGGCGGCTCGGAGTCGTCCGGGGAATCCGCCTACGCCAGCTACTACAACCACCCGGGCGTGGCGATCACGGTGAGCTCGGGCGACGACGGCTACGGCGTCCAGAGCCCGGCCTCGTTCAACACCGTCACGGCGGTCGGCGGCACCAACCTCGTGCTGAACTCCGACAACACCCGCAAGACCGAGACGGCCTGGAGCGGCGCCGGCAGCGGCTGCTCGCGCTACATCAGCAAGCCGTCCTGGCAGCACGACACCGGGTGCAGCAAGCGCACCGTCGCGGACGTGTCCGCGGTGGCCGACCCGAACACCGGCGTGGCCGTGTACGACAGCTACGGCAGCAGCGGCGGCGCGAACTGGTTCGTGTACGGCGGCACCAGCGTGGCGGCGCCGATCATCGGCGCGGTGTACGCCCGGTCGGGCAACACCTCGGGCGTCCCCGCGTCCGTTGCCTACAGCAACACGGGTTCGCTGTACGACGTGACCAGCGGCAGCAACGGGCGCTGCAGCACCAAGTACCTCTGCACCGGCGTCTCGGGCTACGACGGCCCGACCGGCCTCGGCACCCCGAAGGGTGTCGGCGCCTTCTGATCGACCGCTGACCCGACGGGCCCCGACCGCGTTCACGTGAACGCGGTCGGGGCCCTTCGCTGTCACCGGTATTCGATCATCGGCAGGTTCCGCAGGACCGGCCGGTCGATCCGTGCGAGCTGCCACCGCACCCACAGCCCCAGGTACCCGACGGTGGTGGACTTGCCGAACATCCCGGGTAGTTCAACGGCTGCGCGCATCCCCGCGACCGCCTCGTCGAGTGGAACGGCGACCCGCTCACCGGCCAGCACCCGGTCGTCGTCGTCACCGTGCGCCAGCGTGTCGAGGTCGGGGAAGAAGCAGCACCACCCGAGCGATCCGGTGTCGAGATCCTGGTTGGTCATCAGGCAGTACCGCTCGAGACCGTTGTCCATCTCGATGAGCCACTCGAGCTCCCGGAACAGCCGGATCGGAGTGTCACGGTCGGTCCGTTCCCGGGCGGCACGCCCGGTCGGGGGGCAGCCCCGATGTGGTCCATCCACGGCTGCGGCAGCAGATCGCAGCGCATCCGGGCCGCTCGGCGCGCGACCTCGACGCGCCGCGGACCGGTCAGCACCAGGCTCATCGCGGTGTAGAGCGCGCAGGTGAGCGGGTCGGGTCGCGACCCCAGCAGTTCGAGCAGCACCGCCCACTGGTCCGGACGGTGATCGACCACGGTGCTGATCAGGTCGCAGGCGGCGGACTCCGCGGCGCGCGCTGATCCGGGCGTGCGCCCGAGGTCGTGCAGTTCCTCGAAGATCCCGCCGACCTTGTACGCCAGCAGGTCGTCGACCGGCGGGGGCGGCGCCGGCACTCGCTTCGTCATGGGAGGTGACGCTAGGCAGGATCTGCCTGCCCGAGCGGGCGTTCCGCTGATTTGTGGACGACGCCCCGCCCTGTGGACGACGCGGAACCGCCGCCGCCGATCTGCGCTACCGTGCGCCGCCGGATCGGGTCACACCCGGATCAACCGCTCCAGGAGGCGTTCCGGACGCCTGGCCCGCGCCGCCGCCGCCCACACCGCGACCGCCCCGAGCAGCAGTGGGACCGGGCCCTGGGCCGTCGAGGAGACCGTGAGGTCCTCGGCCCGTTCGACGGTGTCGCCCGGTGCTGCCTGCAACGGTTCCACCGCCGCGGTGCCCACCACGGCGAGCACACCGAGGATGAGGACGAGGACCGCGATGATGAGCAGCACCGCGAACACGGCCGCCGGGCCGTCGTGGTCGAGGGCGGACGTCTACCCAGGACGCCCGCGCCGCTCGCGTCCCGGTCAGCGATCGTCGCGCCAGCGGACCCACTCGCGCAGGGTGGACAGGTCGTAGTCGGGGCCGCTCACCCCGATGGTGAACATGCCGACGCCGGCCTCGACCAACGCGTCGGCGTCGGCGCCGGGGCCGTCACCGGGGGCGCCGACGGAGCGTTCGATCTCGCCGGCGTCGCGGCCGATCCGCGCGCACTCCTCGACCAGGAGGGCGTCCTTGGCGGTGAACTCGTCGAGGTCGGTGAAGGTGTGCCAGATGGTGGCGTGCTTCGCGACCAGCGGGATGGTCTTCTTCGGGCCGCCGCCGCCGATGAGCACCGGGACGTCCCGGGTGGGCGGTGGGTTGCCCGCGGCCAGGCGCCGTTCGATGCGGGGGATCGCGGCGGCCAGGTCGTCCAGGCGTGAACCCGCGGTGCCGAACTCGTAGCCGAACTCGTCGTAGTCCTTCTGCTTCCAGCCCGAGCCGATCCCGAGGATCAGCCGCCCGCCGCTGATGTGGTCGACGGTGCGGGCCATGTCGGCCAGCAGGTCGGGGTTGCGGTAGCTGTTGCAGGTCACCAGCGCACCGATCTCGATGCGGGAGGTCTGCTCGGCCCAGGCACCCAACATCGTCCAGCACTCGTAGTGCAGGCCGTCGGGATCGCCGGACAGCGGGAAGAAGTGGTCCCAGTTGAAGGCGACGTCGGCGCCGAGGTCCTCGGCCTGCTTCAGGGCCTCCCGGATCGCGACGTAGTCGGCGTGTTGGGGTTGCAGCTGCACTGCGATGCGCACGGTCACACCGGTGATGATGCCCGCCGGGGAGCCCCCTCGCCATTCGGGCCAAAGGGGCATAAGGTCTCTCCCCGCGTTCGTGTTCGCGTTCACAACGCCACCGCCGCCCGTCGTCCCGCCACAGAGGAGTGCCGTGTCCGACGCCGCCACCGTCTACCTGGCGACGCCGTTGCGCATCGACGCGCAACCCGTCGACTACGCCCTCATCGGGGTCTACTTCGCCCTGGTGCTGGGCATCGGGCTCATCGCCCGCCGCAGCGTGTCCAGCAGCCTGGACTTCCTGCTGTCGGGCCGGAGCCTGCCGGCCTGGATCACCGGGCTCGCGTTCATGTCCGCGAACCTCGGGGCGACCGAGTTGCTCGGGCAGACCGCGAACGGCGCGCAGTACGGCGAGCAGACGTTCCACTACTACTGGATCGGCGCCATCCCCGCGATGGTGTTCCTCGGGCTGTTCATGATGCCGTTCTACTACGGCGCGAAGGTCCGCAGCGTTCCCGAGTTCCTCGCCCGGCGCTTCGACCGCAAGACCCAACGCCTGCAGGCGGTGCTGTTCGCCCTGGCCTCGGTCCTGCTCGCCGGAGTCAACCTCTACGCCATGGCCATCGTGGTCAACGCCCTGCTCGGCTGGCCGACCTGGCTCGCCATCGTCGCGGCCGGGATCGTCGTGCTCGCCTACACGTTCCTCGGCGGGTTGTCGGCCGCGATCTACAACGAGGTGCTGCAGTTCTTCGTCATCGTCGTGGCGATGATCCCGGTGACCCTGATCGGCCTGAAGCGGGTCGGCGGCTGGCACGGGTTGACCGAGAAGTTCGCGGCGCAGCCGAACGGTTCGGCGAGCCTGTCGCCGTTCCCGGCGCACGAACTCACCGGCATCGGCAGTTCGGTCGGCTCGGTGATCGGCGTGGTGCTCGGCCTGGGGTTCGTCACCTCCTTCGGGTACTGGACCACCAACTTCGCCGAGGTGCAGCGGGCGTTCTCGGCGGGTAGCGCGTCGGCGGCCCAGCGCACCCCGCTCATCGCCGCGATCCCGAAGGTCCTCATCGCGTTGATCATCGTCATCCCCGGCATGATCGCCGCCGTCCTGATCCCGGGGATCGCCTCACTGCGGCAGGGGATGCCCTCACAGTTCGAGTACAACGACGTCGTGCCGCTGCTGCTGCGCGAACTGCTGCCGAACGGGTTCCTCGGTGTCGCGCTCGCCGGGTTGCTGGCCTCGTTCATGGCCGGCATGGCCGCCAACGTCAGCAGCTTCAACACCGTGTTCACCTACGACATCTGGCAGGACTGGGTGCGCCCGGACCGTCCCGACAGCTACTACCTGCGGATCGGGCGGCTGGTCACGGTCGGCGGCACGGCGCTCGCGATCGGCACCGCGTTCATCGCCGCGGGCTTCAACAACATCATGGACTACATCCAGACGTTGTTCTCCTTCTTCAACGTCCCGCTGTTCGCGGTGTTCATCCTCGGCCTGCTGTGGAAGCGGATGACCGGCAGCGCCGGGTTCGCCGGGCTGCTCGCCGGGACGGTCGGCGCGGTCATCGTGTTCATCATGAACCGCGCGGGCGTGTTCGACTTCTCGGGTCA
Organism: Jatrophihabitans sp. YIM 134969; assembly: GCF_054456675.1. Taxonomy (NCBI): domain Bacteria; kingdom Bacillati; phylum Actinomycetota; class Actinomycetes; order Jatrophihabitantales; family Jatrophihabitantaceae; genus Jatrophihabitans; species Jatrophihabitans sp. YIM 134969. The sequence continues at coordinate 32,628 of NZ_JBTJEQ010000010.1, read as the reverse complement.
GGGTTCGAGTTTCGTCGGTGGCGGCGTGGGATTCGTGCTCGCGTTGATCGTCGCGTGGATCGTGTCGCGGATGGGGACACCGAAGCCCGACAGCGAACTGGTCGGCCTGGTCCGGTCCGTGACCCCGAAGGCCGATCTCGCCGTGGCGGCCGAACCCGGCTGGTACCGCAACCCGATCGTGCTGTCCGTGGCCGTGCTCGCGATGAGCGCCGCGGGCTACCTCGTGTTCCAGGTCGCCCTGTGAACGCCGACCGCGCTGTGAACGCCGACCGCACCCCGTCCGAGGAGGCCGCCGTGCCGACCCCACGTCGTCGCGTCACCGACACGCTGTTCGACCTGCGCACCATCATCGGCGTGTTGTTCGCCGTCTACGGCGTCGTCTGCCTGGTCATCGGGCTGGTGTCGTTCACCGACGCCGACTCCGACCGCGCCGGCGGGGTCAACGTCAACCTCTGGGCGGGCATCGGGATGCTGGCGCTGGCCGCGTTCTTCATCGGCTGGTGCCTGCTGCGGCCGGTGGTGCCGAAGGCCGCGCCGGACGACGACGCCCCGTAGCCCGGCGGCGGCCTCAGTCCGCGGTGCGGCGGTCGGCGAGCAGCGGCTGCGCCGGGTCCCAGGTGGTGCCGTCGGCCGCGTCGCGTCGCCGTCTCGCCATCCCGGTGAGTGCCTCGAGCACGACCCGGTTGGCGAGGAACGACGTGATCTCGGCGTGGTCGTACGGCGGCGACACCTCGACGACGTCCATGCCCACGACCGGGAGTTCGTAGGCGAGGCGCCGCACGCTGTCGAGCAGTTGCCGTGAGGTCAGCCCGCCCGGCTCGGGGGTTCCTGTGCCGGGGGCGTGGCCGGGGTCGCAGACGTCGATGTCGATCGACAGGAACACGCCGTCGCACTCGTCGGTGGCGATGCCGGACGCCTCGGTGAGGCAGGCGTCGAGCCCGCGGTGCACGACCTCGGTCATCTCGTACGAGCGCATCCGCTGGCCGGCCATCCAGTCCAGGGTCTCCGGCGGCGGCCAGTACCCCCGCAGGCCGATCTGCAGGAAGCGGTCGCCGCGGACCGCTCCGGACTCGATGAGGCGTCGCATCGGTTGGCCGTGACCGATCAGCGAGCCGAACTCGACGTCGCCGGTGTCGGCGTGCGCGTCGAAGTGGATCATGCTGACCCGGCCCTGGCCGAGGTGCTGCGCCACGCCCGCGGCGTCCGGCCAGGCGATGGTGTGGTCGCCGCCGAGCACGAGGGGGATCGCCCCGGCGCGGGTGACGGCGTACACCGCCTCCTGCAGGTCACGGACCGAGCGTTCGGCGTCGCCTGCGAACATCTCGACGTCGCCGGCGTCGTACACCCGCAGGTCCTGCAGGCCGTCGACGCGCATGGCCAGGCTGGGTCGACTGCCGTCGTGCGGGAGGTAGCAGGTCTGGCGGATGTACTGCGGCCCGAAGCGGGTCCCCGACCGGTGCGACGTACCGCCGTCGAACGGCGCCCCGAGGATCACGACGTCGGCGTCGGCGTAGGTCGAGGTGTCCGCCCAGTCGCACCGGTCGACCCCGAGGAAGGTGATGTCGGGCCCGAACATCGCTCCGTAACGCGCCATGGACCGCAACACTAGGCGCGCGAACTCCGGCGGCGGGGAGCGTCAGCCGCGCACGTCGTGCACGTGGTGCTCGAGGTCGTGCAGGAAGTAGACGGCGAGGGTCTCGACCGTGAAGGCCGACCCGTTCGACCGCAGGCCGCGGTGCGCCCACTCCGACGCGCCCAACTCCGCGAACCGCGCCGCGATCGCCGCGGCGCCGGCGGTGAGGTCTCCCGCCAGGTCCGCGGGGTCCAGTTCCCAGTACCGGCCCTCGACCGCCGCGGCGTCCTGGTCCCAGTTCGGGAACCGCACGCCGTCCTCGGCCCGCATGAGGTCGACCCGGCCACCGAAGACCGTGCAGGTGTCGCGGACGTGCGCCGCGTACTCCACCGGCGACCACACCAGCGGCGCCGGCCGGTCGCTCCCACCCGGTGCCTGCGCGGCACGGGCCAACGTGGCGGCGGCCGTGGTGATGCGTTCCCCCAACCCGTGGTGGACGTCGACGCCCGCCGGGTCGAAGCCGCACTCGGCGCACGGTGTCTCGATGACGAACGTCCAGTCGGTGGTCTCCGGAGGCGGGGCGGGCGGCTCGGTCACAGGCCTGAGGCTACGACGGGCGGGCGACCCGGCTCGTCACCCGAGATCGGGTGCGGGCAGGTCGAGCACGAGCGGGTCGAGCGCCTCGCGGATGGCCGCGACCCGACGCCGCAGGGTCGGCAACGACGAGCCCAGGTCCCGGGCGACCGAGGTGCGGGTGCCGCAGTACGCGTAGTCGAACAACTCCGCCTCCTCGGCCACCAGGAAGGCGATGGCCGCGGCCCACACCTCGGGCCGACCACGGCGCGCGAGCCACGGGGCGCGCTGGCCGAGGGCCCGGGCGACCTCGACGGCGGTGCCGGCGAACAGTGTGCCGACCACGCGGGACGTGGCGAGCGCCGCGAGCGCCGACACCGCTCCGGGGAACGTGGCCGGGGCGGCGCGCCGCCCCGGCGGACGCCGGCGGGCGGTGCCCGGGACGAGGTACAGGACGGGTGGGGTGAGGGTCGCGGTGGCGGTCATGGCACGACGCTAGGCAGCGGGAAACCCTTGTCGCAACGAGCAATGCGTGTCTGTGGACAGGCAGCGACGGCCGTCCACAGAACGGGTTCCGGACTTGACAGCGAGGCGATCAGCGCCGCCCCGACCACGCCCCGACCCGGCTGGCCGCCGCGAGCTCGTCCGCGAGCCGTTCGAGGTCGTCGCCGACGCCGGCGAACAACCCGCACGTCACGCGGACGTGCGGTGGTCCGCCCGCCACGAAGAACGGCGTGCCCTGCGCGACGCCGATGCCCCGCGCCGCGAGCCGGACCACCGCGGCCGTCTCGTCGGCCACCGGCAGCCACAGGTTGATCCCGTCGCCGCCGCCGACCTCGACCCCGCGGCGCGCGAGCGCCCCGACGAGGGCGTGCCGACGGCGGCGGTACTCCGCACGGGCGGCGGCGACCGAGGCCACCGACGCGTCCCGGGTGAGCAGCCCGATCAGCACCTGCTGCAACAGTCGCGAGGTCCACCCCTGGCCCAGCCGCCGCGCGGCCGTCAGCCGGTCGGCGAGCGGCGGCGGCGCCGAGAGCGCCGCCAACCGCAGGTCCGGGCCGTGCGACTTGGCGAAGCTGCGGACGTGCACCACCTGGTCGGGGACGTACCGACCGAGGCTCGCGTCGTCCGACGACGCCACCGCACCCGCCGAGTCGTCCTCCACCACCCAGGTGCCGGGAGCCCCCTGCACCACCGACGCCAACTCCTGCTCCCGCGCGGGCGTCAGCGACACCCCGGTCGGGTTGTGCGCCCGCGGCTGCAGGAACACCGCCGTCACCGGGGTGCGCAGGGCCGCGGCGAGCGCGTCGGCGCGCAGACCGGCGTCGTCGACCGGCACGGGCACGAGGGTCGCACCCAGCGACTCGAGCAGGTCGACCAACGGCGGGAACCCGGGGTTCTCCACGACCACCCGGTCCCCGAACGCGACCACCGCGCGCGCGACGAGTTCGAGCGCGTCCATCGCGCCGTCGTGGATCGAGATGTCCTCGACGGCGTGGGGCCAGTCGGCGCGCAGCAGGTCGACGAGCTCCGGCAGCACGGCGTCGTCGAGGTAGCTCGCCCGCGTGGCCCGCGCCGACAGCGACCGCAGGGCCGGGCGCAGGTCAGGGAGCAGGCGTTCGTCCGGGACGCCCGTCGACAGGTCGAGCGCGAAGGTCGTGGCGTGGTCGACGGCGAGGCGGTAGCGCGAGTCGGCGTCGGAGCGGCGCCCGACCACGACCGTGCCCCGACGGCCGTCGGTGCGGATGGTCGCCGAACGCCGCAGCAACGCCCAGGCGGCACTCACCGTGGTCGGGGACAGTCCCAGTTCGCGGGCGACGGTGCGGATGGGGGGCAGCCGGGTGCCGGCGACGAGCACGTCGTCGGCCATGGCGGCCACGACGGCGTCGGCGAGCGCACGGGCGGAGGACCCGTCCAGGCGCTGCTCGAGCTCCCCCAGCACGCCGGTGTCCACGGTTCGTGACAGTACAAAAGGTGCCTTGTACGCACCAGATCTGTGACGTTACGGTCGGGGCATGGTCGCGCGCGTGAACCACTGGATCGACGGTCGGAACCACGAGGGCGGCTCCGGCCGCACCGCACCGGTGTACGACCCCGCCACCGGCGAGCACACGAAGGACGTCGACCTCGCCAGCACCGCCGAGGTCGACGCCGCGGTCGCGACCGCGAAGGCGGCCGCCGCCGAGTGGCGGCACAGTTCGCTCTCGCGGCGCAGCGCGGTCCTGTTCGCGTTCCGGGAGTTGCTGCACCAGCACACCGACGACCTCGCGGCGGTCATCACCGCCGAGCACGGCAAGGTCCTCGGCGACGCCGGCGGCGAACTCGCCCGCGCGCTGGAGAACGTCGAGTTCGCGTGCGGGGTGCCGCAACTGCTCAAGGGCGGGTTCAGCGAGCAGGCGAGCACCGGTGTCGACGTCTACTCGATGCGCCAGCCGCTGGGCGTGGTCGCCGGCATCACGCCGTTCAACTTCCCGGCCATGGTCCCGCTGTGGATGTGCGCCAACGCCATCGCCTGCGGCAACGCGTTCGTGCTCAAGCCCAGCGAGAAGGACCCGTCGGCCTCGTTGTTCATCGCCGACCTCTGGAAGCGGGCGGGCCTGCCCGACGGCGTGTTCACCGTCGTCCAGGGCGACAAGGAAGCCGTCGACGCTCTGCTGGTGCACCCCGACGTCGCGGCCGTGAGCTTCGTCGGTTCCACGCCGATCGCCCGCTACATCTACGAGACCGGCACGACCCACGGCAAGCGGGTGCAGGCCCTCGGCGGCGCGAAGAACCACATGGTCGTGCTGCCCGACGCCGACGTCGACATGGCCGCCGACGCCGCGGTGTCCGCGGCGTACGGCAGCGCCGGCGAACGGTGCATGGCCGTCAGCGTCGCGGTCGCGGTCGGCGACGTCGGCGACCGTCTCGTCGACGCCATCGCCGCCCGGTTGCCCAAGCTGCGCATCGGCATCGGTACCGACCCGGACTCCGAGATGGGCCCGCTCATCACGAAGGAGGCGCGCGACCGCGTGGCGTCATACATCGGGCAGGGATCGGATGCCGGTGCAACGGTCGTCGTCGACGGCCGTGAGGCCGACCTCCCCGAGGGTGACGGCTTCTTCCTCGGCGTCACCCTCCTCGACCACGTCACCCCCGACATGTCCGTCTACACCGACGAGATCTTCGGCCCGGTGCTGTGCGTGGTCCGGCAGGACACCTACAGCGACGCCGTGAAGCTGGTCAACGACAACGAGTTCGGCAACGGCACGGCCATCTTCACCCGCGACGGCGGCGCGGCCCGCCAGTTCCAGTACGAGGTCGAAGCGGGCATGGTCGGCGTCAACGTGCCGATCCCCGTGCCGGTCGGCTACTACTCCTTCGGCGGCTGGAAGGCCTCCCTGTTCGGCGACACCCACATGTACGGGCCGGAGGGGATCTCCTTCTACACCCGTGGGAAGGTCGTCACGTCACGCTGGCCGGACCCCGCCACCTCGACCGTCGATCTCGGCTTCCCGCGTACGCGCTGAAGGGCATGACATGACTCCCGAAGAAGAGCAGATCCGGCGCGACGACCGCGCGCACGTCTTCCACTCCTGGTCGGCACAGGCGCTCATCGACCCGCTGCCGATCAAGAGCGCGTCCGGCGTGTACTTCGAGGACTTCGACGGCAACCGCTACCTCGACTTCAGCAGCCAGCTGGTCAACGTCAACATCGGCTACCAGCACCCGAAGCTGGTCGCGGCCATCCAGGAGCAGGCGGGCCGGCTGACCACCGTCGCGCCGACCTTCGCCAACGACATGCGCAGCGAGGCCGCGCGCCTCATCGCCGAGCTCGCCCCGGGCGACATGCCGCAGGTGTTCTTCACCAACGGGGGCGCCGAGGCCAACGAGAACGCCATCCGGATGGCGCGCCTGCACACCGGCCGCACGAAGGTGCTCGCGACCTACCGCAGCTACCACGGCGCCACCCACGGCGTCATCGGCCTGACCGGCGACCCGCGCCGCTGGGGCACCGAGCCCTACGTCGTGCCGGGCATCGTGCACTTCTGGGGGCCGTACCCGTACCGCTCGGCGTTCCACGCGGAGAACGAGGAGCAGGAGTGCGAGCGCGCCCTGCAGCACCTGCGCGACACGATCATGGTCGAGGGCGGACACACCGTCGCCGCGATCATCCTCGAGCCGGTCGTGGGCACCAACGGCATCCTCGTGCCGCCGCCGGGTTATCTCGCGGGCGTCCGCGAGATCTGCGACGAGCACGGCATCCTGCTCATCGCCGACGAGGTCATGGCGGGCTTCGCCCGCTGCGGTGAGTGGTGGGCCATCCACCACTGGGACGTCCAGCCCGACCTCATCACCTTCGCCAAGGGCGTCAACTCCGGGTACGTGCCGCTCGGCGGTGTCGTGATGTCGCGGGCGGTCGGCGAGACGTTCGCCGAACGCCCCTACCCCGGCGGCCTGACCTACTCGGGTCACCCGCTCGCGTGCGGCAGCGCCGTCGCCAGCATCACCATCTTCAAGGAAGAGGGGATCGTCGAGAACTCGCGAGCGATCGGCGAGCAGGTCATCGGCCCGGCACTGGCGGAGATCGCCGAGAAGCACCCGAGCGTCGGCGAGGTCCGTGGCCTGGGCACCTTCTGGGCCGTCGAACTGGTCAAGGACCGCGCGACCCGCGAACCGCTCGTGCCGTTCAACGCGGCCGGCGCGTCGGCCGCCCCGATGAACGAGTTCGCCGCGGCCTGCAAGAAGCAGGGGCTGTGGCCGTTCCTGCACTTCAACCGCACCCACGTCGTGCCGCCGTGCACGATCACCCCGGACGAGGCCCGTGAGGGCCTCGCCATGCTCGACGCCGCCCTCGACGTCGCCGACGCCCACTACACGGGTGCCCGGTAGCCACGCGGTAACCCCTCCGACACGAGCCGGTGGCAGGCTCGTCCCCTCGAGACGAAGGAGAAACCGATGACCGTCATCCGAGCGGCCGTCACGCAGGTGGCGTGGACGGGCGACAAGGCCTCGATGATCGACCGGCACGAAGAGCTGGCGCGCGAGGCCGCGGCCGGCGGGGCGCAGGTGATCTGCTTCCAGGAGCTGTTCTACGGTCCGTACTTCGGGATCATCCAGGACCAGAAGTACTACGCCTACGTGGAGTCGATCCCCGGCCCCACGGTCGAGCGCTTCCAGGCGGTGGCAGCCGAGCTCGGCATGGTCATGGTGCTGCCGATCTACGAGGTGGCCAACGAGGGCGAGTACTACAACACCGCCGCGGTGGTCGACGCCGACGGCTCGCTGCTCGGCACCTACCGCAAGCACCACATCCCGAACCTCCCGCAGTTCTGGGAGAAGTTCTACTTCCGGCCCGGCAACCAGGGCTACCCGGTGTTCGACACCGCGGTCGGCCGGGTCGGTGTCTACATCTGTTACGACCGGCACTTCCCGGAGGGGTGGCGCGAACTCGGCCTCGGCAACGCCCAGCTGGTGTTCAACCCCTCGGCCACCAAGCCGGGCCTCTCGAACCGGCTGTGGGAGCTGGAGCAGCCGGCGGCTGCCGCCGCGAACCAGTACTTCGTGGCCGCCAACAACCGCATCGGCCGCGAGTTCGACGAGTTCGGTGACGACGCCGTCGAGTTCTACGGCTCCAGCTACTTCGTCGACCCCCGCGGCAACTACGTCGGCGAGATCGCCTCGACGTCGAAGGAGGAGATCGTCATCCGCGACCTCGACTTCGACGAGATCACCCGCACCCGCAACGACTGGCAGTTCTACCGCGACCGTCGGCCGGAGAGCTACACGCGGACCGTGCGCCCGTGAGCCGCACGCTGGTCAGCGGCGGCACGGTGGTCTCGGCCACCGGTGCCGCCCCGGCCGACGTCCTGCTCGACGGCGAGACCATCGCGGCCGTCCTGTCCCCCGGCCTCGGCGCCGACTTCACCGTCGACGAGACCGTCGACGCCACCGGGTGTTACGTCGTACCGGGCGGCATCGACGCCCACACCCACATGCAGATGCCGTTCGGCGGCACCACCGCGAGCGACACCTTCGAGACCGGCACCCGCGCCGCCGCGTGGGGCGGGACGACCACGATCATCGACTTCGCGATCCAGACCCCCGGGCAGATCGTGCCCGAGCAACTCGGCGTGTGGCACGAGAAGGCCGCCGGCAACAGCGCGATCGACTACGGCTTCCACATGATCCTCGGCGGGGTCGACGACGACGCCCTCAAGGCGATGGACCAACTCGTCGACCACGAAGGCGTCACCTCGTTCAAGCTGTTCATGGCCTACCCCGGCGTCTACTACAGCGACGACGCCGCGATCCTGCGGGCGATGCAGCAGGCGAGCGGCAACGGCGCGATGATCATGATGCACGCCGAGAACGGCATCGCCATCGACGAGATCGTCAAGCAGACGCTCGCCCGTGGCCAGACCGACCCGATCCACCACGGCATCAGCCGGCCGGCACTGCTGGAGGCCGAGGCCACCCACCGCGCCATCGTCCTGGCCGAGGTCGCGGGCGGGACACCCCTGTACGTCGTGCACATGTCGGCCACCCAGGCGCTCGCCGAGGTCTCGGCCGCCCGTTCCCGCGGCGCCAACGTCTTCGCCGAGACCTGCCCCCAGTACCTGTACCTGACCCTGGAGGACCAACTCGGCGCGCCGGGCTTCGAGGGCGCCAAGTGGGTGTGCTCGACGCCGTTGCGCAGCAAGCACGAGGACCACGCGCGCGACCTCTGGCGTGGCCTGCGCACCGACGACCTCGCGGTCGTCTCCACCGACCACTGCCCGTTCTGCTTCAAGGACCAGAAGGAGATGGGGATCGGCGACTTCAGCAAGATCCCCAACGGCATCGGGTCCGTCGAGCACCGCATGGACCTCATCTACCAAGGCGTCGTCGACGAGCAGCTCTCCCTCGCGCGCTGGGTCGAGACGTGCTCCACGACGCCCGCGCGGATGTTCGGCATGTACCCGCAGAAGGGCGTGATCGCCCCGGGTTCCGACGCCGACGTCGTGGTCTACGACCCGAAGGCCAAGACCCGCATCTCGGTCGAGACCCACCACATGAACCTCGACTACTCCGCGTACGAGGGCTGGACCGTCGACGGCGGCGTCAAGACCGTCATCTCCCGCGGCACGAAGATCATCGACGGCGGGCAGTACCTCGGCACCAAGAGCCACGGCAAGTACGTCTCCCGCGGCCTTTCGACCTACCTGCGCTGAGGGGGATGACCATGGACTTCGGTGTCGTCATGCAGTGCACCCCGCCGGCGAGCAAGGTGGTCGAGTACGCCCGGTTGGCCGAGATGCAGGGCTTCGACTACGCCTGGACGTTCGACTCCCACCTGTTGTGGGAGGAGCCGTACGTCATCCACTCGCAGATCCTCGCCAGCACCCACAAGCTCGTCGTCGGCCCGATGGTCACCAACCCGGCCACCCGCGAGTGGTCGGTGACGGCCTCGACGTTCGCGACGATGAACGAGATGTACGGCAACCGCACCGTGTGCGGCATCGGCCGCGGCGACTCCGCCGTCCGCACCCTCTCGGGGAAACCCACGACCCTGCAGACGTTGCGCGAGGCCACCCACGTCATCCGCGAACTCGGCAACGGCCGCGCGGTCGAGCACCGCGGCACGATGATCCGGCTGCCCTGGGCGTCGAAGAGCCGGCTCGAGGTGTGGATCGCCGCGTACGGCCCGAAGGCCCTCGCGCTCACCGGCGAGGTCGCCGACGGCTTCATCCTGCAGCTCGCCGACCCCGACATCACCGCGTGGACGGTCGGCGCGGTCAAGCAGGCGGCGGCCGACGCCGGCCGCGACCCGGACTCGGTGACCATCTGTGTCGCCGCGCCCGCGTACGTCGGCGACGACCTCGACCACATGCGCGACCAGTGCCGTTGGTTCGGCGGGATGGTGGGCAACCACGTCGCCGACATCGTCGCCCGGTACGGGGATTCCCCCGCCAGCAGCGGGGTTCCGCAGGCGTTGACCGACTACATCAAATCCCGCGAGGGGTACGACTACAACCAGCACGGCCGAGCCGGCAACACCCACGCCGACTTCGTCCCCGACGAGATCGTCGATAGGTTCTGCATCCTCGGCCCGGTCGCCGAGCACGTGCGCCGCATCGAGGAACTGCGCTCGCTCGGCGTCGACCAGTTCGCGGTCTACCTCCAGCACGACGGCAAGGAGGAGACGCTGCGGGCCTACGGCGACCACGTCATCCCCGCCGTCAACCCGCCGGAGGCGGCCGTCTCCTGACCCGGACCGGAGGTACATCAGTGTCGATGTTCACCTGGAAGCTCGTGCACGACGGCCGGACGCCGCCGGTCGGCGAGGTGGTACGACCCGACGAGCGGCTCTCGACGCCGCGCATGGTCGGCCTCGGCGCGCAGCACGTCGTCGCCATGTTCGGCGCCACGTTCGTGTTCCCCGCGGTCATGGGGCTCTCGCCCAACCTCGCCGTGCTGATGTCGGGCGTCGCGACGATCATGTTCCTGCTCATCGTCGGCAACAAGATCCCCAGCTACGTCGGCACGTCGGCCTCGTTCGTGGCCGCCGTCGGAGCCATCCGCGCCCAGCAGACCGGCAACGACTCGGCCCACGTCACCGGCGCCATCCTCGTGGCGGGCCTGATCCTGGCGGGTGTCGGCCTCATCGTGCACTTCGGCGGTGCCCACATCGTGCGGACGGTGCTGCCACCGGTGATCACCGGTGCCGTGGTCATGCTCATCGGCTTCAACCTCGCCACCGTGGCGACCCAGACCTACTTCCCGACCTCGCAGTGGGTCGGGCTGCTCACCGCGGCCTTCGTCATCGCGGTGGCCGTCCTGGGCCGCGGGTTCCTCAGCCGCATCGCGATCTTCCTGGGCCTGCTGTTCGGCTACGGCATCAGCTGGATCGCCGACCGGGTCGACGACGTGCCGAGGTGCACGGCCGACGTCGTGACCGCGTGCACCGCGACCGGCAAACGGCTCGACTTCTCCGCCGTGGGCGACGCCGCCTGGATCGGGTTGCCGAAGACCATCGTCAGCCCGACCTTCGGCGAACTGACCGGACCACACCTGCCGGCGTTCAGCGCGGCGGCGGTCCTGCTGGTCATCCCCAGCGTGATCGCGCTGCTGGCCGAGAACGCCGGGCACGTCAAGGCCGTCTCGGAGATGACCGGCGACGACCTCGACCCGTACCTCGGCCGGGCGTTCATCGGCGACGGTGTCGGCACCGCGGTGGCGAGCTTCGTCGGCGGCTCGCCCACCACGACCTACGCGGAGAACATCGGGGTCATGGCCGCGACCCGGATCTACTCGACGCTGGCGTACTACATCGCCGCGTTGGTCGGGATCCTGTTCGGCTTCTGCCCGAAGTTCGGAGCAGTCGTCGCCGCGGCGCCGAGCGGGGTGCTCGGCGGCATCACCCTCGTGCTCTACGGCATGGTCGGCCTGCTGGGCGCGAAGATCTGGATCGAGAACAAGGTCGACTTCGGCAACCCGCTCGTCCTCGTCCCGCTCGCCGCGGGCCTCATCGCGGGCATCGGCAACCTCGAGATCAAGGTCACCGACACCTTCTCCATCGGCGGCATCGCCGCCGGCACGATCATCGTGCTGGTCGCCTACCACCTGTGCCGGGCGTTCGCTCCGGCCCACCTCAAACCCGGTGCCGACCTGACCGAGACCGACACGGCGTCCACGCCCGGCCGGCCCACGCTGCGCAAACGACTCGACTGAGCGCGGGCGCGCGGCATGATCAGCGCGTGGCCCTGGAACCGACGTACCCGATCGTCACCGCACGGCTGCGCCTGCGGCCGCTGACCCACGCCGACGCCGCGGCGCTGCTCACCTACCGCAGCGACCCCGAGGTGTGCCGGTACCTGCCGTTCGAACCGATGTCGGCTGCAACGATCGCCGAGCGGCTGGACGGCATGTGGCGAGTGCAGGCGCTGCGCGAGGAGGGCGACGCCCTGACCCTGGGCATCGAGCGCGCGAGCGACGGCCGACTGGTCGGGGACGTCATCCTCTTCTTCCGCTCCGCCGAGCACCGGGGCGGCGAGCTCGGCTACGTCCTGCACCCGGACGCCGTCGGCCACGGCTACGTCACCGAGGCGAGCACGGCCCTGCTCGACCTCGCCTTCGACCCCGACGGCGGCCTCGCCCTGCACCGCGTCATCGCTCAGATGGACGCGCGGAACACCGCCTCGGCGCGGGTGGCCGGTCGGCTCGGGTTCCGCCACGAGGCCCACCTGGTCGAGAACGAACTGTTCGAGGGCGAGTGGTCGGACCTCGACGTCCACGCCGTCCTCGAGCGGGAGTGGCTGGCGGCCCGGGCGGCGCGGCTGCACTGATCCCCCGGGACATCACGGACAATCCGGGCCCCAGCAGAGACGGGTCGGTGCGACCGGGGTCGGGTGGTCGCTCCACGCGCCGCTCGCATCACGGAAGATGTCACCCGTGGATGCGGCACTGATCGTTCTCGGCCTGGTGGTCGTGGTCGGGGTGACCGCGGGCCTCTGCGACCGGCTCGGCTGGCCGACCCCGCTCGTGCTCGTGGTCGTCGGGGTCGGGATCGCGTCGATCCCCGGGGTGCCCGACGTCGTGATCGAACCCGACCTCGTCCTGCTCGGTCTGCTGCCGCCGCTGCTGTACGCCGCGGCGATCCGGTCCTCGCTCGTGGACTTCCGCAACAACAAGGCGGCCGTGCTCATGATGGCCGTCGGTGCGGTCGTCTTCACGACGTTCTTCGTGGGCCTCGTGACGTGGTGGGTGGCCCCGGCCGTGTCGTTCGCCGCCGCCGTCGCGCTCGGCGCGGTGGTCGCCCCACCCGACGCCGTGGCCGCGACAGCGCTCGGCAAGCGGCTCGGGATGCCGCGCCCGATCACGACGCTGCTGGAGAACGAGAGCCTGGTCAACGACGCCGCGGCGCTGGTCGCCCTCAACGTCGCGATCGCCGCGCTGACCCGCAGCGTCGGCATCGGCGAGGTCGGGTGGCGGTTCGCGCTCGCAGCGGGTGGCGGGGTCGCGATCGGCGTGGTCGTCGCGCTGGTCCTCGCCGCGGTCCGACGCCGGATCACCGACCCGGTCCTCGACACCACGCTGTCGTTCGCCGCCCCGTTCCTGGCCTTCCTGCCGGCCGAGGAGGCCCACTCGTCCGGGGTGCTCGCCACCGTGGTCTGCGGCCTGGTGCTCGCCCAGCGGGCGCCGAAGGTGCAGACGGCGCAGTCACGCGTGGCCGAGGCGACGAACTGGCGCACGGTGGCGTTCCTGCTGGAGAACGCGGTGTTCCTGCTCATCGGCCTGCAACTGCCGGTGCTGCTCGCGGCCGTCCAGAAGTCGAACCTGTCGGTCGGCACGGTCGTGTCGACGTGCGCCGCGGTCCTGGTCGCGACCATCGCCGCCCGCTTCGTCTGGGTCTTCGGTGCCGCCGGCCTGTGGCGTGCCGCGCGGCGCGACCCCTGGCCCGCGTCCGACTCCACGCTCATCTCCTGGGCCGGCATGCGCGGCGTGGTCACCCTCGCCGCCGCGCTGCTGATCCCCGAGGACACGCCCCAGCGGCCGTTGCTGCAGCTGGCGGCGTTCGTGGTCGTGGCGGGCACCCTGCTCATCCAGGGCCTGTCGCTGCCGTCGCTGGTCCGCCGGCTCAAGGTCGCGGGTCCCGATCCCGCCGAGGACGCTCTGCAGACGGCGTCGCTGGTGTCGGCCGCGACCCAGGCCGGCCTGCAGCGCCTCGACGACCTGCTCGTGGGCGACGAACCGGAGGCCGTGGTGCAGGCCCTGCGCGATCGCGCCGACACCCGGGTCAACAGTGCCTGGGAGGTCCTCGGGCGCCCGGACGCCGAGTACGAGCCCCCGAGCGCGATGTACCGGCGCCTGCGCGTGCAGATGCTCACCGCGGAGCGACAGGTCGTGGTCGACGCCCGCGACGAGGGTCGCGCCGACGACGAGGTGCTGCGCGGCGCGCTCGCGGCCATCGACCTCGAGGAGTCGCTGCTGGACCGGGCCGACGACCTCGGCGCCCGCGACCACGACCAGGAACTGGTGCCCGGACGACGGCTGGTCGCCGCCTGCGAGCACCTGGCCGACGCTCCGACCGTCATCCGCATGTTGACGCCCGGGGTGTGCGGCGAGTGCGTGCGCGAGGGCACGGCGTGGGTCCACCTGCGCGCGTGCCTGACCTGCGGCAACGTCGGCTGCTGCGACTCCTCCGAACGTCGGCACGCCGAGGCCCACTTCCACCAGACGTCCCACGCGGTGATGCGCAGTGCCGAACCCGGCGAGGCGTGGCGGTGGTGCTACGTGGACGAACAGATCGGCTGACGCGCTGTACGTCCCTCTCGGCCCGAACAGTCAGGGTGTTGCACATTGTGCGATTCCGAGAGATTCTGTAGCTCCTCGACGGAGCGGGTTCTCCCGGCTCGCCCCGTCGCGACCGCTCGACTCCGTTCCCCCACCGCCCCGCCCGTCCGCGCCGCGTCGATCCGAGAGGCTGCCCGTGCTCGCCCGTCAACGCCAGGCCCGCATCGCCGCGGAGCTCCGCCGCTCGGGCGGCGTGCGCGTCAGCGAGCTCACCAACCTGCTCGGCGTCTCCGACATGACGATCCGCCGCGACCTCGAGCAGTTGGTCAGCGCGGGGCTCGCCACCAAGGTGCACGGCGGTGCGGTGCTCACCGGCAACGTCACCGAGGAGCCCGGGTTCGAGGCCAAGCGGGAGATCGCCCGCTCGGCCAAGCACGCCATCGCCGCGGCGGCCGCCACCCTCATCCGCCCGGGTACCGCGATCGCGATCTCGGCCGGCACCACGACGTGGGCCATGACCCCGTTCCTCGCCGACATCGACGGCCTCACCATCGTCACCAACTCGACCACGGTGGCCGACACCATCGCCACGTTGCCGAACCCCTCGCGCCGCACGGTGATCCTGACCGGCGGGGTGCGCACGCCCAGTGCCGCCCTGGTGGGCCCGATCGCCGACATCGGCATCCGCGCCATCTACGTCGACCAGTTGTTCCTCGGTGTGCACGGCATGGCCGCGCACGCGGGCTACACCACGCCGAACCTCGCCGAGGCCCACACCAACCGCGAGCTGATCAACCGGGCGTCACAGGTCGTCGTCGTCGCGGACTCCAGCAAGTGGGGCGCGGTCGGCCTCGCCGACTTCGGCCCGTTGTCGACGGCCGACGTGCTCGTGACCGACGACGGCATCGAGCCGCAGGTCGCCGAGCACCTGCGCGAGACGGTGGGGGAACTGCTGGTGGTACCCGCGGACCTGGAGATCGACGTGCCGGTCGCGGGCGAGGTGACCGCGTGACGGTCAAGACCCCGATCGACCTGGCCGACGGCCGTGAGCTGATCTACTTCGACGACTCCCCCGGCGCCGACCGGTCGGCGCGTGACCGCCGGGACCTGCCCGAGGTGCACAACGCCTCGCAGGTGCGCTGGGACCCGATCTTCGGCGACTGGTCGGTCATCGCGGGCCACCGGCAGTCCCGCACCTACAAGCCGCCGACCAACGACTGCCCGCTGGACCCCACCCGTGGGGAACGGCTCACCGAGATCCCGGCGGCGGACTACGACGTCGTCGTGTTCGAGAACCGGTTCCCGTCGCTCGCCACCGACGCCCTCGCCAACGTGCCGGTCGTCGAGGACCCGCCGTTCTCCTCGTGGCCGGGTGCCGGCCGGTGCGAGGTCGTGTGCTTCACCAGCGACCACAACACGTCGTTCTCGGGGCTGCCGCTCTCGCGCGTGCACACGGTGTTCGACGCCTGGGTCGACCGCACCGTTGCACTGTCGTCCGTTCCGAGCGTCGAGTACGTCTTCGCCTTCGAGAACCGCGGGGAGGAGATCGGCGTGACCCTCTCCCACCCGCACGGGCAGATCTACGGCTACCCGTTCGTGCCGGCCCGCTTCGGCAAGGTCGTGGCCAACAACGCCGCCTACCGCGCGGACCACGACGCCTGCCTGCAGTGCGACGTCGCCGAGGCCGAACGCAAGGCGGGCGAACGTGTCGTCCTCGACACTGAGCACGTGCTGGTCTACGTCCCGTTCGCCGCGCGCTGGCCCTACGAGGTCCGGATCGTGCCGCACCGGCACGTCCCCGACCTGCCCGCGCTCACCGACGACGAACGCCACCAGCTCGCCGAGGTCTACCTCGACGTCCTGCAGCGCTTCGACCGGCTCTTCGACACCCCGGCGCCCTACATCTCCGGCTGGCAGCAGGCGCCGGTCGCGGACGGCCGCGCCGACTGGCACCTCGCGAACGAGCTGTTCACCATCCGCCGCGCCAAGGGCAAGCTGAAGTACCTCGCGGGCTCGGAGTCCGGCGCGGCCGTGTGGATCAACGACGTCACCCCGGAGCAGGCCGCCGCGCGGTTGCGCGGAGACTGACCGCACCGAGCGCGACCAGCACCAAGGCTCCCGCGGCGAACGCGAGCGGCCGGGCCCCCCAGCCGGCGAGCACACCGGCGAGGGCGGTGCCGCCGGATCCCGCGGCGACCTTCAGTCCGGACATCGCCACGAAGACCTCGCCGCGCCTGCCGGGCGGCGCGAGGACGTCACGGGCGGTCAGCGTCGTGGCCACCCACCAGGCGGTGAGCACGCCGACGACGGCGAAGACCGCCGCGGCGACGGCCACGGTCGGCACGACGGCGAGCACCGCGGTCGCGAGGCCGAGCACGCCCGCGACCCTCAGGCCGGACCGGACCGGGTCGCCCCGCCACGGCCGAGCCGTGACGACCACGGCGCCGAGCAGGTTGCCCGCACCGAGAGCGACGACGAGCCACGGGCCGGCCGCTCCCGAACCGGTGAGGTCGACTGCGAGCAGCACCGCGACGACGGCCAGCGCTCCGCCCGCGGCCGCGGCCGCCATGGTCACGACCGTGACCCGGCGCAGGGACCGTCCGGCGAACAGCAGTCCGATGCCGGACGACGAGCCGCCGGTGCGGGTCGTGAGCGTTGCCGGCCGCGGGAGGGTGAGCAACCCCGGCGCGGCGGCCGCGACGACGACCGCGACCACGCCGAGGCTCGTGGCCGGTGAGGTGACGGCGGCCAGTCCGGCGACCGCGGCCGGACCGGCCGTGCCGGCGACCCCGTAGGTGAGGGCGTCCACGCCCCGGGCCCGGCCGGTGTCGCCCCCGAGGCCCGCCACCAGCGAGCTCAACCCGCCGGTCAGCAACGGACCGGCCGCCCCGGCGAGGAGCAACGCGGGCGCGGCGGCGAGCACGGGTCCGGCCGTCATGACCACGAGTCCCGCACCCAGCGCCACCGCGTAGACCAGGCAGGCGAGACCGAGCACCCGACGTGGGTCGCGACCACCGTCGAGCAGCCGACCGGTCCAGGGCCCCAGCACGTGGGGCGCGGTCAACGAGGCCGTCAGCAGACCTCCGACGAGCGCTCCCGCCCGGGCGCCGTCGCGGTCGACCGCGAGCAGCACCACGCCGATCCCGGCCCCGGCGTCACCGATCCGCGCGGCCGTGGCGGTCGCGGTGTACCGCAGTACGGCGGCGCGCGACCTGCTCGTCACCGGTTCGACCAGTGATGCCGTCATGGTGTCCACCTTGCCCCGGGTTGCGTCACCCGTCAAACTGGTGACGTGGCCATGGACACCGCCCGCGTCGCCGACCACCCGGCGCTGGACTTCGTGGGAACGGTGGCCGAGCGCAACTCGACCCGACACGAACACCTGCGGACCCCGGTCGACCTCGACGACTGGCTCGTGCGGGCCGGAGTCGTCGACCGCCACCCCCAGGCGGACGACGACGACCTGATCCGCGCCCTCGAGGTGCGCGAGGCCCTCTACGCACTGCTGGTGGCGGCGAGCGACAGCCGACCCCTCCCCCGGGCGGCCTTGGCCGCCGTCAACCGGGCCGCGGCGAACCCGCCGGTCACCGCCCGCCTGGCACCGGACGGCACGCTCACCCGCACGGGCGACGTGACCGCCGCCCTGTCGACCGTGGCGCGGTCGGCGCTCGACCTCGTCGGCGGGGACGACCTCGCCCGCCTGCGGTGGTGCGACGACACCGCCTGCACCCACCCGTTCCTCGACCGGTCACGCGCCGGGCGGAGGCGGTGGTGTGGGATGGCGGGCTGCGGCGATCGCGCCAAGGCCCGCGCCTACCGCGCGCGCCGGCGGGAGTGAGCCCGACCGACCGCCTACTTCCCGTGGCCTTCGGCCAGCCAGTCGATCCCGACCTGCATCTCGACGTCGAGCGAGCGACTGATCTGCTTGACGATCTCGGGCTCGACCACCTTGCCGACCATCGGCACCTTGACCTTGACCTCGCCGCTGAGCACCTCGTGGCTGCCGGCGTCGGTGGGGCTGATGACGGCCTCGGCGGTCATCGAGACGGGCTTGCCGGGGAACTCGACCACGACGTCGGCGCGGCTCACGCCGTCGGCGTCCGGGGCGTGCCAACGCTCGGTCTGCACGATGCGGGCGGTCTCGCCGAGGACCTTCTTGGCCGGCCCGGGCATCCCCCGCAGGGGCATCTGCCGGTCGAGGACGACCTTGGTGGCGTCACCGTCGTCCTCGATCGTGACCGTGAAGTCCCTCGCCCCGGACTTGCGGCACCCCTCCTCCCGCACCCACCGGTCCAGGTGGGCCCCGTAGGCGGCGTCGACCGTGTTCCCCGTCTTCCACTCCTGCTCCAGGCGCATGCAGGAATTGTGCGGTACCGGCGGTATCAGGTCCAGTCAGACTTCGCCCGCTCAACGAGACGGCGGCCCTCCGGCCCGCCTAAGCTGCCCTGCGTGGAGCCCAGGACCGTGGCGCGGCAGACCGTCGTGCCCGCGCGCACCCTGGCCGAGACCCCACCCCCCGTGTCGGCCCGCACGGCCGACCGCCTCGGCGCCCGTGCCGACGACCGTGCCGACGACCGGGAAGCCCTGCTCCGACTCGCCGAGGCCACGGCGTCGACGCGCGACCTCGCCCGGATCCTGCAGGCCGTCACCGACGCGGGCACGCAGCTCTCCGGGGCCGAGTTCGGCGCGTTCTTCTACAACGCGGTCGACAACAACGGCGAGAACTACCGCCTGCACGTGCTCTCCGGGGCCGAGGCCGAGCGGTTCCGCAGCATGCCGCCGGTCCGCATCACCGCCCTGTTCGAGCCCACGTTCAGCGGCCGCGAGACCGTGCGGGTCGACGACATCCCGTCCGACCCCCGCCACAGCCGCTTCCCCGCGGGGCACCTGCCGGTGCGCAGCTACCTCGCGACCCCCGTGGTGAGCAGCTCCGGCGAGGTCTTCGGTGCGTTGCTGTTCGGCCACCGCGAGACCGGCCGGTTCGACGTCGGGGTCGAGCGGGTCATCCGCTCGGTCGCGAGCCAGGCCGCGATCGCGCTGGAGAACGCCAAGCTGTTCGAGGCCGAGCAGCAGGCCCGGCTGCAGGCCGAGCAGACCGCGGCCCGGCTCGCCGTCCTGCAGCAGCTCACCGCGGCGCTGGCCGCGGCCGTCACCGAGCACGACGTGCTCGACGTTCTGGTGCGCGACGTCGTCGCCCCGCTCGGCGCCTCGACCGTCCGGGTCTACCTCGGCACCCCCGACGACTGGCGCCTGGTCGGGTGGCGGGCGGTTCCCGGCTCGACGCCGATGCCGCCTCCCGAGGACCTGCCACCGCCGATCCTGCGGGCCATGCGCACCGGCCAACCGGTCGCCCGGCCGACCTCCGTCGACCCGTCCGACATGCCCGAGCTGGTCCGGGGCGGACCGTGCGTGGTGCGCGCCAGCCTGTGCCTGCCGCTGCTCACCCAGGCCGGTGTCGTCGGCGCGATCGGTCTGATCTGGACCACCGACCGCCAGTTCGCCGAGGGCGAGGTCGACCTGCTCGAGGCCACCACCCGGCAGCTCGGCGCGACCCTGGAACGGGTCCGGCTGTTCGAGGCCGAGCGGGAGGCCCGCCGGCAGCTGTCAGCCAGCGTCGCCGCGATCACCAGCGTCGCCCAGACCCTGCAACGTTCGCTGCTGCCCCGCGAACTGCCCACCCTCGACGAGGTCGAGGTGGCGGTGCGGTACCTGCCGGGCGCGCAGGACGTCGAGGTCGGCGGCGACTGGTACGACGTCGTCCCCACCGACAACGGCGCCATCTTCGTCATCGGCGACGTCCAGGGCCACAGCCTGCAGGCGGCGGCTCTCATGGGTCAGCTGCGGACCGGTCTGCACGCCTACCTCGCCGAGGGCCACGAACTCGACGTCGCCGTGGGCCGGGCCAACAAGCTGCTGGCCGATCTCGACCCGAACGTCATGGCCACCTGCTGCGTCGCCGAGCTCGACGTCGCCGCCGGCCGGCTGCGGGTGGTCCGGGCGGGGCACCCGCGCCCGCTGGTCCGGCGCGCCGACGGCCGGGTCACCCAGGTCGACGCCGCGGTCGGCGTCCCGCTGGGGGTGCTGTCACGGACCACCTGGCCGGTCACCACCGTCGAACTCGGCGCGGGCGACCGACTCCTGCTCTACACCGACGGCCTGGTCGAGCGCCGCGACGACGACATCGAGGCGGGCGTGACCCGCCTGGCCGCAGCGCTCGCGACCGTCCCGTTCGGCGACCCGGGACACGCCGCCGACGTCGTCCTGGGTCGCGTCGGCGCCGGGCTCACCGACGACGTCGCCCTGCTGGTGTGTGACGTCGTCGGCACCCGCGCCCGGTTCGAGTCGGCCACGATGCGCCTGCCCGTCGGCCCCGACGTCGTCGGCCGGGCCCGGTCGTTCACCCGCGAGATGCTCGCGCGGTGGGGCAGCGAGTCGGTCGTCGACGACGCCACGTTGATCGTCAGCGAGATGGTCACCAACGCCATCCGCCACACCGACGGCAAGTCGGTGCTCAAGCTGCAGCGCGAGACCGGCCGGGTGCGGATCACCGTCACCGACACCGAGACCCGCCCGCCGTCACCGAACATGCGCTTCGAGCCCACCGCCACCAGCGGCCGCGGCATGCACCTCATCGACGCCCTCGCGAGCGCGTGGGGCGTCGAACCGACGGGCTCCGGCAAGAGCGTCTGGGCCGACCTCGCGGTCCGGGAGACGAGCCCACCGGTCGGCTAGCGTCGCGGCCGTGGAGCACCTGACGATCCCGTCCGCGGCCGGCCGGCCGCACGCACGTCGTCGTCGAAGGCGACGGCCCGCTCGTGCTGTTCGTGCACGGGTTCCCGGAGTCCTGGTACTCGTGGCGGTTCCAGTTGCCGGCGCTCGCGGCGGCCGGGTTCCGCGCGGCGGCGATCGACGTACGCGGGTACGGCCGTTCGTCGCGGCCGGCGGCGATCGAGGCGTACCGGATGACCGAGCTGGTCGACGACGTCGCGACCGTGATCGGTGCACTCGGCAACGGTCCGGCCGTGGTGGTCGGGCACGACTGGGGTTCACCCATCACGGCGAACGCCGGGTTGCTGCGGCCGGACGTCGTGCGAGCGGTGGCGTTGCTCAGCGTCCCCTACCTCCCGCGGGGTGGTCCGCGCCCGACCGAGTTCTTCGCCCGGGTCGGCGGCGAGGACACGTTCTACATCGACCACTTCCAGCAGCCCGGCCGCGCCGAGGCGGAGATCGAACCCGACGTCGCGGGGTGGATCGCCGGGATGTACGCGAGCCTCTCGGCCGACACCATGAGCCACGACCGCGCGGCGAACGCCTTCTTCGTCCCGCCGGGCGGCACGATGCGGGCGCGGTTCGTCACGGCCCGACCGGCGTGGCTGACCGACGACGTCCTGGACTTCTACGTCGGCGAGTTCGAGCGCACCGGGCTGACCGGCGGCCTCAACCGCTACCGCAACGTCGACCGCGACTGGGAGGACCTGGCCGTCCACGACGGTGCCCCGCTCACCCTGCCCTCGCTGTTCGTCGGCGGCGCCGACGACCCGGTCGTGCACGGCGGCCGCGAGGCGATCGCCGCGTTCGACCGCACGATGCCGGGGCTACGGGGTTCGCACGTGCTGCCGGGCGTCGGGCACTGGGTGCAGCAGGAGGCCCCGGACGCCGTCAACGACCTGCTGCTGGCCTGGCTGGCGACGCTGCCGACCGGCAGGTGACGTCGACGGCGGACGTCATCCGCACCGACCACCGCCCCCGCACGGACGACCGCGCCGGCACGTGGGTGCCGGCGCGGCCGCGAGGAACGTGGGAGCTCAGCAGGTCACGACGAGCGAGAACCCGCCCGCGGTGTCGACGTCCGAGGCGCTCTGCAGCAACACGTAGACGGCGTTGATGTTGCCCGCCCGGGGCTGCGCCTGGGCGACGAGGTGGAAGCTGTTCGGCGTCACCGAGTAGGCGCACCGCGAGACGTCCCGGTCGAACGTCACCTGGTAGGACCCGGCCGTGTCCACCGGTGTCGCCACCGCCGTCACCCGACCCCCGCTGGAGGACACGGTGCCGTTGAAGTTGACGACCACCGACAGCGGCAACGTGTAGTAGCCGGTCACGTCCATGATCACCTGGGTGCTGCCGGGCGCCTGAGCCTGGAGGGACAGCTGCGCGCTGGCCGACTTCGCGATCGGCAGCGTGACGCCGGTGCTGGTCACCTTCCCGGCCGAGAAGTTGAGGAACGACGTCCCGGGCTTGGGGGTGCCCGCGGCCCAGCCGACCAGGTACCCCGATCCGGGCGGCGTCACCGTGGCGACGGTGGCCGTGACCGACGTGGCGCCGATCGGGACCCCGCAGCCGCCGGACGTGCCGCCCTGCGGCGCGAACCCGAACGTCCCCGCGACGAACACGTTGCGGGTGGTGTTGAGGGCGAGCGGGCCGGCGGCCGCCTTGCGGGTGTCGAGCACGCGGCACGGCGTGACGGCGGTGTACTTCAACTCGGTCGCGGTGTCGACCGGCGCCTTCGGTGCGGCCGACTGTGCCGACGGCGTGCTGTTCTCCCCCTGCGGCGCGGCGATCGCCGCCACCGTCCCACCGGTCAGTGCTGCCGTCGCGGCGACCGCCACGACCAACCATCGAGCTCTCACGACGAACCTCCGGAGTCGTCCCCTCGCGGCCCGCGGACGCGCACCGCGAGCCGAGGTTGACCCACGACGACCCGGGGTGGACAGCGCCTCACGTCATCGGTGCCCGATGGGGTCCGTTCCCGGCCCGAAGGTCCCCGGGAAACGCAGAACGGGCCGCGTTCACGTGAACGCGGCCCGTGCTCACTCGAAGTGGGCGACCGACCCGGCAAAGCCGCCTCTCGGCGAGTGGCCGCTCGTAGCGGCAGTGGTTGAGGCCCGGGGGCATTGAACCGGGTCGGTCTGATGGCTCCAACGGACGACCTGTCCGAGATGTTCCCGGCTGCCCTCTACTCTGCGCCGGTGACCGACGCGACGCCCGCTCCGCCCGCCGGGTGGCTGCTCGACCCGGCCGATCCGGGCCTGCTGCGCTGGTGGGACGGCGCGGCGTGGACCGACTTCCGCCGCCTGCGTGACACCCCGCCGCCCGCCCCGCAGGTCACGTCGCCCGTGCCGGCCGTGGCGTCGGCGCCGTGGCCGCGGACCGACACGGCGTGGTCACCCCCGACGACGACGGTGACCGCGGCGCCCGTGGCCGTCGCGCCCGACGAGTCGTTCGCGGCGCAGTTCGACCACCAGGTCCTCGGGTTGCTCGCCCCGCTCGGCGACGGCGCCCGCCAGGGACGGGTCGCCACCTACACGGCGGTGCGGCCGCAGGTGCTGCAGACGACCACTCCCGGCGAGCAGGTCGT
This sequence comes from Jatrophihabitans sp. YIM 134969, assembly GCF_054456675.1. NCBI lineage: Bacteria > Bacillati > Actinomycetota > Actinomycetes > Jatrophihabitantales > Jatrophihabitantaceae > Jatrophihabitans > Jatrophihabitans sp. YIM 134969. The sequence goes on along the minus strand of NZ_JBTJEQ010000010.1, from coordinate 8,872 downwards.
CGAGGCCGTGCCGGTGACCGTGCACGACGAGCACCGCTCGCGCACCCGCCTCGGCGCGGCACGGGTGGACGGCGACCTCGTCGTCACCGACCGGCGGCTGTTGCTCGTCGTCCAGGACACCCACCCCGAGGACGCGCTGGTCGAGGTCGACCTCGGTGACGTCGTCGGGGTCACCGGGCTCACCGACGGCGGGCTGGTGGTCGGCCTCGCCGGGGACGGCCCGCCCCTGCTGCTCCGCGCGGTCGACCCGACCCGCCGCGAGCAGCTCCAGCACGTCGTCGTCGGCGTCCTGCAGCAGCGCCACCCCTGACCGCGTTCACGTGAACGCGGTCAGGGGGTGGCCTCGCGGCGCGTTCACGTGAACGCGGTGGGCCCGGGAAACGCCGCGAGGGCGGCCCGGCTGCTGCCGGACCGCCCTCGTGGACAGGTACTACTGGTACTGCTGAACGCCTGATCCGGGGATCAGAAGTCCATGTCACCGCCGGGCATGCCGCCGCCCGCGGGGGCACCGGCCTTCTCGGGCTTGTCGGCCACGACGGCCTCGGTGGTGAGGAACAGCGCGGCGATCGAGGCCGCGTTCTGCAGCGCCGAACGCGTCACCTTGGCGGGCTCGACGACGCCGGCCTTCAGCATGTCGACGTACTCGCCGGTCGCGGCGTTGAGGCCCCAGCCGGGCTCCAGCGTCGAGACCTTCTCCGCGACGACGCCACCCTCGAGACCCGCGTTGATCGCGATCTGCTTGAGCGGCGCGGTGAGCGCGACGCGGACGATGTTCGCGCCCGTCGCCTCGTCGCCCTTGAGGTCCAGCTTGTCGAACGCGGTGACCGCGGCGTTCGCGAGCGCGACGCCACCACCGGGGAGGAGACCCTCCTCGACGGCCGCCTTCGCGTTGCGGACGGCGTCCTCGATGCGGTGCTTGCGCTCCTTGAGCTCGACCTCGGTGGCCGCGCCGACCTTGATGACCGCGACGCCGCCGGCGAGCTTCGCCAGCCGCTCCTGCAGCTTCTCGCGGTCGTAGTCGGAGTCGCTGTTGTCGATCTCGGTCCGGATCTGGTTGACCCGGCCCTGGATCGCCTCGGCGTCGCCCGCACCCTCGACGATGGTGGTCTCGTCCTTGGTGACCACGACGCGCCGGGCGGTGCCCAGCAGGTCGATGGTGGCGTTCTCGAGCTTGAGACCGACGGTCTCGCTGACGACCTGGCCACCGGTGAGGATGGCGATGTCGCCGAGCATGGCCTTGCGGCGGTCGCCGAAGCCCGGGGCCTTGACGGCGACGGACTTGAAGGTGCCGCGGATCTTGTTCACGACCAGGGTCGCGAGCGCCTCGCCGTCGACGTCCTCGGCGATGATCAGCAGGGCCTTGCCGGACTGCATGACCTTCTCCAGCAGCGGGAGCAGGTCCTTCACCGAGGAGATCTTGCCCTCGACGATGAGGATGTACGGGTCGTCGAGGACCGACTCCATGCGCTCGGTGTCGGTGGCGAAGTAGGCCGAGATGTAGCCCTTGTCGAAGCGCATACCCTCCGTGAGCTCGAGCTCGAGCCCCATCGTGTTGCTCTCCTCGACGGTGATGACGCCTTCCTTGCCGACCTTGTCCATCGACTCGGCGATGAGCTCGCCGACCGAGGTGTCAGCGGCGGAGATCGACGCGGTGGCGGCGATCTGCTCCTTGGTCTCGACGTCCTTGGCCTGGTTGCCCAGGACCTCGGAGACGGACGCGACCGCGGCCTCGATGCCCCGCTTGAGGGCCATCGGGTTGGCGCCGGCGGCGACGTTGCGCAGACCCTCGCGCACGAGCGCCTGGGCCAGCACGGTGGCGGTGGTGGTGCCGTCACCCGCGACGTCGTCGGTCTTCTTGGCGACCTCCTTGACCAGCTCGGCGCCGATCTTCTCGTACGGGTCGTCGAGCTCGATCTCCTTGGCGATGGACACACCGTCGTTGGTGATCGTGGGGGCGCCCCACTTCTTCTCCAGCACGACGTTGCGGCCCTTCGGGCCCAGGGTGACCTTGACGGCGTCGGCGAGCTGGTTCATGCCGCGCTCCAGGCCGCGACGGGCCTCTTCGTCGAACGCGATCATCTTTGCCATGCGATGACGTCCTTCTCGTAGACAGTGGTGGTGTTCAGGGGGTGGTGCCAGAGGACGCTTCCCACCGGGCCCGGGGCCCGCGACGGCCTGCCGGCTCGCGCGGTGTGGCTGCGCGGCGCGGCACGATCGCCCGGAGGACGTCGTCCGTTGGCACTCACCTGTGGAGAGTGCCAGAACCGAGTCTGGCACTCTCACCCGGGGAGTGCAAGAAACCGGACGCCACGCCCAGCCCCCTGCTAGGCAGAACGGGTGACCGACCTGCTGGCCGCCGCCTACGCCCCGCTGCTCGCCCTCTCCGACAGCCTGGCCACCCAGCCTCCCGACCGCGCCGACACCACCGGGTGGACCGCCACCGCCCTGCCGGGCTGGACCGTCCGGGACCTGGTGTTCCACCTCGCCGGTGACGCCCAGCGGGCCCTGGTCGCGCTGCACACCCCGACCGCGGCGCCGCCCGACACCGACGCGATCAGCTACTGGTCGCGGTGGGAGGCGGGCAGCCCGGGCGCCGACACCGGGCAACGCGTCACCCGCACGATGGCCAGCCAGTGGAGCAGTGTCGCGGGGCCCGCGGGGTTGCACCGGGAGACCGCCCGGGCCGTCCTGCACGCGGTCGCCGCGGCCGATCCCGGGACCGTCGTCGTCACCCAGGGTCACACGCTCACGGTCGCGTCCCTGGTGTCGACGCTCGCCGTCGAGGCGGCCGTCCACCACCTCGACCTCGTCGCGGTGCTGCCCGACCCGCCCGCACCCGAGGTCCTGGCCGAGGTGCGGCGGGTGTGCGACGCCCTGCTCGGCCGGCCGACGCCGCCGGACTGGTCGAGCGAGCGCTGGGCGCGGCTCGCCACCGGCCGGGCGGACCCGACGTCGGCCGAGACCGCCGCGCTCGGGGACGCCGTGGCCCGGTTGCCCCTGTTCGGCTGACGGCCGGAGGTCCGGCCGATCTCCGGATGACAGAAGCCTCTTCCTCGGGTACAAAGTCATGTGTGTTCCCAGTGAAGTGGTCGCACCCGGTGACCGCTCGACCCGAGACAGGGCGCCGCTGCCATGGCTGACCACGCCGAGAACGACACCGCCCTGACCGCCGCGGAGACCGCGCCCGTCGTCCCGCTGGCCCGCGCGGCCGAGGTGACCGAGGCCGACGCCGCCGTCGTGGAGAACCCGCTGCCGATCGACCTCGGCGCCGACTGGCACGTGCACACCGACCTCGGGCGCGGCACCGCCTCGGCCGTCGGCATGGTCGACGCCGCCCAGGCCGCCGGCCTGCACACCGTCGGCATCACCGACCAGGTGAGCGCCGCGACCGACTGGCTCCCCGACTACGTCGAGATGGTCCGCGCCTTCGCGCGCCCGGGGATCACCGTGCGCTGCGGCGTCGAGACGGCGGTGCTCGACCGCGCCGGCCGACTCGACCTGCCGGGCGACGTCACCGGCGTCGACCACGTCGTGGTGACGGCCGTCCACATGCCCGGCGCCGAGGGCCCGGTCGAGGTCGAGGAGGTCCGGGCCGCGCTCGAGCAGGGCACGGTCACCGGCGAGCAGATCGTCGACGACCTGGTGGCCGCGATGGTCGCGGCGGTCGCGACCAGCCCGACCCACACCGTGCTCGGCCGGCCGTTCAGCCTGCTGCCGCAACTGGGGCTGGACGACGACCTGGTCACCGACGACCACCTGCTCGCCGTGGCCGAGGCCTGCACCGAGAAGGGCGCGGCCGTCGAGGTCGACGAGACCTGGCGGGCACCGTCGGTGCGCATCGCCGTCGCCCTGCACGACGCGGGCGTCACGCTCGTCGCCGGCAGCGACGCCACCGCGCCCCGTGGGGTGGGCGCGTGGCGTTACCTCGCCGCGTTGACCGGCACGTCGGCCGCGGCCGGCGACGAGCGCGACGCCACCGGCACGGTCGCCGCCGGCACGGACGACCTGGTCACCGCCGCGTCCTGATCACGACCGCGTCCCCGGCACGCCCTCGTCCCGAGGAGTCCCCGGACGCGACACGGCCCGGCCCCACCGCGCCGTTGCGGTGGAACCGGGCCGGATCGAGCTGGTGGTGCTGGTTCAGGCGACGGGGACGACCTGGTCGGCCTGCGGGCCCTTGGGACCCTGGGTCACCTCGAACTCGACCCGCTGACCCTCGTCCAGGCTGCGGTAGCCGTCGGACTGGATGGCGGAGTAGTGGACGAACACGTCCTGGCCGCCGTCCACGGCGATGAAGCCGTAGCCCTTCTCGCCGTTGAACCACTTCACGGTGCCCTGTGCCACGTGCGCTCCTCGCGGATCTTGCAGTGTTTCCGGAGCGCCGCACGTCGCGCACGCTCGGGGTCATACGTAGTCCCGAACGTCCTTCGGTACCTCGACCGCGGCGAAACGTACACGGCGCCCGACACCGTCCGCCACCTCCCTCCGGGCGTGTCGCAGTTCTCCACCGGGCGTGTCACGCAGGCGTTCCCCGACCGTCCCGAACGCGATGTGTCTTGACTTCGCGACAGTCGCTCCCTACCGTCGACCGCAACGCGATACATCGCGTTTCAACCGGACGAGAGGCAGGACCGTCATGAGCGAGTGGCGTGTCGAGGACACCGAGACCGTCGAGATCGACGAGGACGTCAGCGGTGCACGCATCCGGCTCGTGGCGGGGGCGGTCGACGTCGTGTCGACCGACGGTCCCGCGCGGGTCGAGGTGGAGGTGCTCGACGGCCCACCCGTCGTCGTGCGGTTCGAGCACGGCGTGCTGCGGGTCGGCTACGACGACGTGAAGTGGGGCGGGATCCTGGCCTTCGTCACGGGCAGCAACAAGCGCGAGGCGCGGGTGTCCATCGCCGTGCCGGACCACACGAAGGTGCAGCTGGGCGTCGTCAGCGCGACGGCCACCGTCGCCGGGTTCGCCGAGGCAGCCGAGGTCCGCTCGGTGTCGGGCACGGTCGTGGTCGACGACCTGTCCGCCGGCACGCGCGGCGAGACGGTCTCCGGCGACCTGCAACTGCGCGGGGTCCGCGGCCCGGTGAAGCTGTTCAGCGTGTCCGGCGACCTCACGGTGGTGGACGGGCGGCCGTCGCGGCTGAAGGCCGAGACCGTCTCGGGCGCCATCACGCTCGACCTGCTGCCGGAGCCCGCCTCCGAGATCACGCTGAGCACGGTCAGCGGCGACCTGTTGCTGCGTGCACCGGTCGAGGCGCTCGGCCGGGTCCGGTTCGACTCCACCAGTGGTCGCATCGACTCCGACAACTTCCCGGTCGAGATCCACCGCTCCCCGGGCTCGTCCAAGGCCCGCGCGACCGGCGGCGGCGACGTCGACGTCACCGGGTCGACCGTCTCGGGGCGCATCGTGCTGGTCGACCGGCCGACGGTGACGACGTGAGCCCGGTCTTCCGGCACGGCGGCCTGCGGCTCTACCTGTTGGGCCTGCTCGCGGAGTCCCCCCGCCACGGCTACGAGGTCATCGTCGAACTGGAGAACCGGTTCCTCGGCACCTACGCCCCGTCGGCCGGGACCATCTACCCGCGCCTGGCCAAGCTCGAGGCCGAGGGGCTGGTCGAGCACCACGAGGTCGAGGGCCGCAAGGTCTACGCCATCACCGAGGCCGGCCGCGCCGAACTCGAGGCCCACCGCGACGAGCTGGACTCGGTCGAGCAGGAGGTCCGTGAGAGCGTCGCGCGGGTGGCCGAGCAGCTCCGGCGCGACGTCGGGGCGTCGGCCCGCGACCTGCGCGAGGAACTCACGGCGGCCGCCCGGGGCGCCCGCCGGGAGCGGCGGGCGTCCGGCCGGTCGGCCCGGGCGGACGTGAAGCTCGACGAGCAGGAGGCGAAGGCGTTCGACCGTGACCTCGCCGCGCTGCTCAAGCGCGCGGCCCGGGCGGTCCAGCGCACCGACCCCGACCGGGTGCGCCGCGTGCGCGATCTGGTCCGCCGCCTCGACGACGAGCTGACCGCGATCCTGGACGAACGGCCGTGAGCCTGCATCACCTGCGCCCGCGGGCGGCGCTCCTGCCGCACGGGCGGCCGGGACCCGGCCTACGGGACGAGCAGTCCCGCCTCGCGCATGCCCTTGACCGTCGGGCTGATGACGGCCGTGGGCGCGACCTGCAGCGCGTCGACGGTCTTGAGGCCGTCACCGGTGTTGTAGACGACGGTCTCGCGGCTGGTGTCGAGCAGCCCGGCCTCGGCGAGCTTCTTCAGCACCGCGACCGTGACCCCGCCCGCCGTCTCGGCGAACACCCCGGTGGTGCGGGCGAGCAGTGAGATGCCCTCGCGGATCTCGTCGTCGTCGACCGCGGCCATCGCGCCACCGGACGCCCGGACGGCGTCGAGCGCGTAGGGGCCGTCGGCGGGGTTGCCGATGTTGAGCGACTTGGCGATGCCGGTCGGCTTGACCGGCCGCACGACGTCGGTGCCCTCGGCGAACGCGGTCGCGATCGGAGCGCACCCGGCCGACTGCGCGCCGAACACCGTCCACGGGGTGTCGTCGACCAGCCCGGCCGCCACCAGTTCCTTGAAGCCCTTGTTGACCTTGGTCAGCAACGAACCCGACGCCATCGGCGCGACGACCTGGCGCGGGATCCGCCACCCCAGCTGCTCGGCGACCTCGTAGGCGAGGGTCTTGCTGCCCTCGGCGTAGTACGGCCGGACGTTGACGTTGACGAACGCGGTCGACTCGAACTCGTCGGTCTCCGACAGCTCGGAGCACAGCCGGTTGACGTCGTCGTAGGAACCCTCGATGGCCACGAGGGTCTGGCCGTACACGGCGCTCTGCGCGATCTTGGCGGGCTCGAGGTCGGAGGGCACGAAGACCACGGCGCGCATGCCGATCCGCGAGGCGTGCGCGGCGACGGAGTTCGCGAGGTTGCCGGTCGAGGCGCAGGCGATGCGGTCGAACCCGAGTTCGCGGGCGGCGGTGACGGCGACCGAGACGACGCGGTCCTTGAACGAGTGGGTGGGGTTCGCCGAGTCGTCCTTCACCCACAGCGGCGCGGTGAACCCGAGTTCGGCCCCGAGGCGGTCAGCGCGGATGAGCGGGGTCAGGCCGGTGCCGGAGTCGACGCGGGTGGCGGGGTCCTGGCCGACGGGGAGCAGACCGGCGTAGCGCCAGATGCTGTGGGGGCCGGCCTCGATCTGCTCGCGCGTGACGCTCGCGAGCCGGTCGGCGTCGTAGCCGATCTCGAGCGGGCCGAAGCACTCGAGGCACGCGTGCTGGGCGCCGAGGGGGTAGGTCGCGCCGCAGTTGCGACAGACGAGGCCGCTGGCCGGGGACGCGGAGGCAGCGGGACGGTCGAGCAGGGTGGTCATGAGGAGGCGGTTCCTTCGCGCTCATCTGTCCCCGGGCGCGATCTGCCCCGGGAGCCGGAATTGGCACCTGCACCACGCGTAGCGCGTGGGTGGTTGCCGGGGCTTCAACGGGCCGGTCCCTCTGCCCCTCTGGATGAGGTGTTCAGTTGTGGGTGGAGCTACTGGGCAGTGTAGTCGGCGGTCAGCACCACGACGACGGGTCCGGCCGGCAGCGCTCCGAACTTCTCCTTGGTCCGCTTGATGGCCGGGAACTGCTGCATGAGCGCCTCGGCCGCGGCCTGTGCCCCGGGCACGCTCGGGTCGTAGTACGCGCAGGTCGACAGGATGTCCTGGTCGAGGTTGCCGGTGTCGCTGACCTTCCAGCCGCCCTGGGTGAAGGTCGCCGCTGCCTGCTGGGCCAGGCCCACCTGGCGGGTGTTGTTGAGCACGACGAGCGGCTGCGAGCCGATGGCCCCGCCGGCGGCCGACGACGTCGAGGCGCTGGTGGAGGTGGTCGCCGACGCCGATCCGGACCCGGTCGCCCCCGGGCTGGTGGTCGTCGGCGAGCCGGTGGCACTCGGGGTGCCGGAGGGGCTCGCACTGGCGGAGTCGCGCGGCAGGGTCACGGACGGCCCGGCGACGTCGCTGCTCGGGTCGTCGCCCGCGGCGATCAGCGCGATGACCGAGAGGACGAGGACGGCCACGCCGACGAGGACGACGACCGCGCCGATGATCTGTTCACGGCGACGGTCGGGCGCCGGGTCGAGCCGGGTCATGCGAGCAGGGTATTCAGCGTCGTGGCGCGGGCGCGGCGTGGCCGGGCGCGCTCAGACGTCGATGCCGAGGCGGCGGGCCGACCGCTGCCGCTGACGGCTCGCGCGCAGGCGGCGCAGCCGCTTGACCAGCATCGGGTCGGCGGCCAGGGCCTCCGGGGTGTCGATGAGGGCGTTGAGCACCTGGTAGTAGCGGGTGGCCGACATCCCGAACAGGTCGCGGATCGCCTGCTCCTTGGCGCCGGCGTACTTCCACCACTGCCGCTCGAAGGCCAGGATGTCGCGGTCGCGGCGCGGCAGTCCCGCGCCGAGCTCGTCGCCGGTGGTCTCGGTGGCGGCGGTCTGGGTCGCGGCCTCGGACGGCTCGCCCTGGGCGTCACGCGCGGGCTCGGCGGCCACGGGCAACTCCTCTTCGCTCGGGGTCGGACGTCGTCGCGACGGACGGGGGACGGTGAATTGCACCAGTGTCATTCGCGGTGGTCGACCGTCATTCAAGCACGCAGGAGGCCCCGCGTGGCGGACCGGCACCCGCCAGGCGCCGAACTGCACGTGACGGCCCTGTGGACGGGCGGCGTGTCGTCCACAGACGGGTCGTTCACAGGGAGGCGCGGCCCCGGGCCGACCCAGGCTCGACGCCATGACGTCCTGGACGGCGCCCGGCACCGGTGCCCTCGTCGCCGCGGCGCGGCGGCTCACCGACCTCGCGGCCGACGTCCGCGCCCAGGCGGCCCACCTCACCGCCGCCGCCACCGCGAC
>NZ_JBTJEQ010000009.1:0-116537 GCF_054456675.1 Jatrophihabitans sp. YIM 134969 | reverse complement strand
GGGCCGCGCCGGCCGCGCGCAACTCGGGCGCCGCCCGGGCGGCGAAGCCCCGTGCGCCGGCACCGTCGAACGCGGCGAAGGCCTCGGTGAGGGGCTCGTGGGCCGCGGTGATGCGGCGTCGGCGGCGCAGCCACGTTCCGTGGGCGAGCTGCGTGCGGGCGAGCTCCAACACCGCTCCGGAGTCACGGCCGGCGGTGACCGCCGCCTCGAAGTGTCGCGCGGCGGCGTCGCCTTCGGTGAGCAGCGCGCGGGCCCGGCCGAGCAGCATGGCCAGGTGCGGTGAGCGGAACACCTCGTTGTCCGCCTCCACCGCGGCGACGACGACCTGCGCCGCGGCCTGCTTGCCGACCCGGACCGCTGCCTCGGTCAGGTCGCCGACCGCCCAGGCCGCCACCACCGGGTGCAGATCGGTCTGACGCAGGTGGACCCAGGCGTCCCAGGTGCGGTGCTCGAGCAGGGCCAGCAGACCCGCCGACCAGTGCAGCAGCGCTGCGCTCTTGCCGACCGGAGCGCTCCCGACGACGGTGTGGGCCTCGGCGACGGCAGCAGCAGCGCCATCGAGTTCACCGCGCCACGCACGGGCCTGCGCGACCGTGCTCAACGCGGCACCGTGCACCACGAACGCGGCGGCGTCGGCGGAGATGCGCCCGGCGCGACTCGCACCGGCGAGGGCCCCGGACAGGTCCCCGGTGAGCAGTCGGATCTGGGCCTGACCCTGCAGGGCCAAGCACTCCTCGCTCACCTCGCGGGCCTTCCGTGTCCGTTCCGCGGCCGCGGTCCAGAGCGTCACGGCGCTCGGGAGGTCGTGGATGGCCTCGGCTGCCGATGCGACCCGGTTGGGGGCGAACGCGGCGTCGGCGAAATCGCCCAGCCGGCCGCGCCACGCGGGCGCGTGGCGGAGTGGGTCGACGAGGGCCGACGCGATGTCGCGATCGGCGTCGTGCTCACCGGCCGGGACGTCGAGCAACGCGTCGCGCACCCGGTCCCGGAGCACCGGGTCCGGGTTCAGGACGTACACGCCGACGGCTGCCGCCACGAGCGCCTGGACCCGTTCGCGGGTGTGGTCGGCACCCGTCGTCCCGGCGAGCCCCTCGGCCAACTGGACGAGGTCCTCGAGCCGGCTGATCCAGCCGCCGTGGCTCGCGGTGAGCCGCCAGCGGGTCACCGCCGCCTGCACCGCCAGCGTCGGGTGGTCCGACGGCGGAACCAGCAGGGGGCTGACCGCGGCCGCGAGGTCGGCCGCGCCGGCACGCCCCGCGAGCCTCGCCGTCTCGGCGGCGGAAACCATCCGACCCAGTCGGGCGGAGGGGTCCACCGAGAGTTCTGCGGCCCGTTCGTAGGCCGTGGAGGCCTCGGCCTGCGCGCCGCGGTGGACGGCTCGATCGGCCGCGGCGGCCAGGGCCCGCGCCACGGCCTCGTCCGGACCGGGACTCGCGGCCGCCCGGTGCCACGCGGCGCGCCACGGGTCCGAGGTGGCCGCGGCCAGCGCCTCGTGGACCCGCAGGCGCGCCTCGAGGCTCGCCGTGCTGTACACCGCCGAACGCACCAGCGGGTGACGGAACTGCAGGTCGTGGTCGACCACCCGCACCAGGTCGGCGGCCTCGGCCGGTGCGAGGTCGGCGGGCCGGAGTCCCAGTGCTGCCGCTGCCGCGAGCACCTCGCCCAGCGGCGAGTCGTGACCTGCGGCGGCCACGAGGAGCAGATCCCGGGTCGGTCCGGGAAGCCGTTTCGCCTGCGCGGTGAACGCTTCCTCGAGCCTCTCGGTCAGCGGCAGGGAAGCCGTCGAGGCCGTCGCGCGCGGCGCGACGGCGGACAGCTCCTCGAGCGCCAGCGGGTTGCCGTGCGCCTCCCGCAGGACCTGCACGCGCGCTCGGCCGACCGGCGGACGCGGGAGCCGGTCGAGCAGACGCCTCGACTCGGCGTCGGTGAGCGGCCCCAGCACCAGGTTCCGCACCGGGAACTGCGCCACATCCGGAGGCGCGGACTCGCCGGTGCGTCGAGTGGCCAGCAGCACGACGCGCAGCCGCGCCAGGCGCCGCGCCACGAAGGCGAGGACGTCGACGGTCGACGGGTCCAGCCACTGCGCGTCCTCGACCACCAGGAGCACGGGGTGGTCGTTCGCGGCCTGCTGCAGCAGCTGGAGCACCGCGGCGTCGACCGTCGCGTGCTCCGGGACGGGGCCCTCGTGGTCGTCGGCGAGACCGAACACCGCCTGCAGCGTGGCCCGTTCGTGCTGCGACAGGCGGGGGAGCGCGCCCAGGACCGGGTGGAGCAGTTGGTGGAGACCGCCGAAGCCCACGGCCCGTTCGCGTTCGACGCCGTCGCACCGCAGCACGGTGAACCCGAGGGAGGCGGCACGGTCCGCGACACGGTTCGCGAAGGTCGTCTTGCCGATGCCGGCTTCACCGGACACGAGCACGGCCGCACCGGTGCGGTCCACCTCGGTCAGCAACCCGACGAGTCGTTCGAGCTCCGCGTCCCGTCCGGTGGCGGCGGGTCCGGACCCGTCGTCCGGCGGGCTCGGGTGTTCGGCCTGCAACGTCCCCACCTCCCTGGTCGTTGACGTCCACCAGTCCACCTCGGCCACGGACCGGGTACCAGGCGGGAAGCAGGCAGGAACGGAGCCGTTCGTCCGCGCCGGGGCGGCGAGAGTCAGGTGACTGATGCCGACGGGTGCGGGCGCGACCGACGCTGAACGGGTCCCAGCCGACTCCACCGCGGAGAGGAACCCGCATGTCGCACCATCTCGACACCCCGCTGGCCGCCCGGAACGGGCAACTCCTGCTCGACGATCTCTGTGTGTTCGACGGTCCCAACTCGACCGTGTTCGTCATGGACGTCAACTCCACGATCAACGGGTTGCACTCCGAGCCGAGCTTCCACCACGAGGGGCGGTACGCCTTCACCGTGCACTTCGAGGACGAGGACTCGGAGGACCTCACGTTCCGGCTGACGTTCGCAGCGGTGGACGCCGACGGGCACCAGGCCTGGCAGCTCCACGAGCTCGACGGGGACGCCGCGCGGGCCGACCCGGCGGGCGGCGACCTGCTGCTCGAGGGCCGGACCGGGTCGACGGCCAGCGGCGAGACCGCGCGCGTGTGGGCCGGGCGGATCCGCGACTGGTTCTACATCGACCTCTCACTGCTGGCGAGGGTGAACACGGCGGTCGCTGACGGTGCGGCGCCCGACCTCGCGGACTGGCGGCCGTCGGAGGCCGCGAACAGCTTCACCGACACGACGGTCGACTCGATCGTCCTGGAGATCCCGCACCGGCACGCTCGGCTGCGCCCCGGCGCCCGCGTCGGGGTGTGGGCGACCACCGAGCTCGCGACCGACGCCGGTGGGTGGCGGCAGGTGAACCGGGCCGGCCACCCCATGATGTGGCCGATCTTCTGGCCGGGCGACACCCAGTTCAGCAACCCCGCCAACACCCAGCACCCGTGGCAGGACGTGGAGGTGGACCGTGACCACATCGCCGGGCACATCGCGGCCACCGTCCGTGCCGCGGGCGCGGTGCCCGACCCCGACGGGTACAGCCGCACCGTGGTGCAGGAGCTGTTCCCCGACGTGCTGGCCTACACCGTGGGAACACCCGCGGCGTACGGCTCCACGGCGCGGAACGGCAGGACGCTCGCCGACAACGCCCCGGAGGTCATGCTCTCGCTGGTCACCGGTTCGGCTGTCGCCTCCGGGCTCACGCCGGCGACCAACCGAGACCTGCGTTCGGACGCCTTCCCGTACGTCGTCCCGGTCTGAGTGCCGCTGAGGGCGAGCGCGTCGTCAGTCGCCCCGGTCGGGCAACAGACCGCGGGCACCGTCCGCGGTCGCGGTGTCTCCCACCGCCTCGCTGTACCGGATCAGCCGGGTCTGGTCAGCCTGCGCCTCGGGCATCCGGTCCAGTGCGGCCAGCGCCCGGATGCGACTCTCCAGCATCCGCTGGCGCAGGCTGACCACGTCGGTATGCTCCAGGAGGTCCAGCGTGTGCGTGGCGGTGGCGAGTGCCTCCTCCCACCGCTGCAGGTCCACCAGAGCGAGGGTGATGGTGGTGAGGCCCGCGACCCGGGTGATGGCGGCGACGTGTGGGCTGACCACCAGCGACGGGTCGTCCAGCCTCGCCTGGACGGCGCGCTCGTTGGCGATGGACTCCTCCAGACGACCGGCCCACCGCAGCGCGAGCGAGACGCCGCGGACGGCTTGGAGGTTCCCCTCCGTGTCACCGCAGGCCGCGAACAGGTCGGCGGCCCGCTGCGATGCGAGCGCCGACTCGTCGTAGCGCCCCAGGTACCGGTACGCCGAACCCGCGTAGTTCGCGGCCCAGGCCCGCTGACGCGGGTCACCCGCCCGGGTCGCGACCTCACCGGCCTCGAGGGCCGAGGCGAGCGCAAGTTCCGGCTCCAGCAGGGTGAAGGTCTGGGCCCACGAGAGGTAGCCGAGGTGGGTGGCGAGCGCACTGTCGTCACCGAGCGTGCGTGCCGCTGCGGTGCTCAGGGCGAACACCTCGTGCCAGTGACCCCAGTACGCCCAGAGGTCGGAGAACCAGTGCAACGATTCGGCGACCTCGACGACCAGTCGGTGCTCGCCGACGCCGGCCGACTCCCGCACGGCGAACAGCCACAGACCCGCCTCGCTCCGCAACCAGTCCTGCGCCTGGTCCGAGGTCTCGAGGGCGACGAGCGGATCGCGCTCCGGTGGTGCACTCTCGAAACCCGGCTCGAACCAGCGTCCGGCGGCGATCGTGACGGTCAGCGCCCAGTGGCGCAGATCGGTCTCCGTCGCGATGCGGTCGGCCTGGGGTTCCTCGTCGTGCAGGCGAGCCTGCGCGAACAGCCGCACCAGGTCGTGGAGCTGGTACCGGCCGCGCGGAGCGGCCTGCACGAGGCCGAGCTCCGTCAGCTCGTCGAGCGCGTCGGAGGCGGTCGCCAGATCGGCCGACACCAGCCGGGCCGCGGTCGGTTCGGCGAAACTCTCGGCGCGCAGCAGGGCCAGGCGGCGGAAGAGTTGTCGGCCCTGGGCGGACACCCGCTCGTACGACGACGCCATCGCGGCCCTGATCTCCAGGTCGCCGGCGCGCAACGCGTCGAGGCGGCGATCCTCGGCCGCCAACCGGTCGACGAGGTCGTCGACCGTCCAGGCCTCGCGGCTGGCGAGCCGGTTGCCGGCGATGCGCAGCGCCAGCGGGACGTTGCCGCACAGGGCGGCCAGCCGGCCGAGGTCCTGACCCGCGGTCTGCGCCGCCGGAACGATCCGGCCCAACAGGGCCTCCGACTCGGCCGGGCGCAACGGGGCGAGGTTGACCCGCAGGACGTCCTCGAGCCCGGCGAGCGTGCCGCGGGTCGTCACGATCACGGCCGAGGGGCCGGTGGGCGGGACGGCCGCGCGGACCTGGTCCTCGGCGGCGACGCTGTCGAGGACCAGCAGCACCCGGCGGTCGGCGAGGACGGAGTGCCAGAGGGCCGTGGCCTGCTCGATCTCCCTGGCGACCGCTCCCGTGCGGGGCGCGACCGCGTGGACCAGCACGTTCAGCAGGGAGAGGACGTCGACGGGTTGTTCGTCGTAGCCACGGAGGTCCACGAAGTGGACCTCGTCGAACCGCGCCGCGGTGTCGGTGGCCACCTGCACCGCCAACGAGGTCTTGCCGAAGCCGGGCGGGCCGCTGACCACGGCCACCGGGCACGGTCGTTCCGGCGCGGCCGCCGTGAGGTGCGCCGCGATGCGTGCGCGCTCGAGGTCCCGCCCGGCGAAGTCGGTGACGTTGCGCGGGAGCGAGGAGAGCCCCGGTGCCGAGGTCCCCGGCTGGAGTCGCCCCGCGCGGGCCGCCGCGGTCAGGGCCCGGCGGTCGTCGTGGTCGACACCGAGCGCGTCGACGAGCAGTTCGACGGTGCGGCGTCGTGGGCCGAGGCTGACGCCACGTTCGATGTCGCTGATCGTGCGCACGCTGACGCCGGAGATCTCGGAGAGGGTCTCGAGCGTGAGGTCCGCCGTCGTCCGGAGGCGGCGCAGCAGCACGCCCAACGGTTCGTCGACCATGCCGTGTCACCTCCGCTCACCCCGAGGCGCGTGCGGCACCCGCCGTCCCGTCGCGCACCTGGACCCTACGGAGGAACGGCGCGTCGGGGACTCGTGCCCGGCTCCGACGCCGCGCTCAGCGACGGGGACCCGCGGCTGTAACCCGACCGTCACGCAACGTTCCTAGGGTCCGCTGCATGACCCGCGAGGAGATCACCGCCGCGATCGTCGCCGCCCGCATCCGGAAGGGGCTCACGTGGCAGGAGCTCGCGGACGCGCTCGGACGCCCCGTCGTGTGGAGCACCGCCGCCCTGCTCGGGCAGCACCCGTTCCCGCCCGAGCTGGCCGCCCGGGTCGTCGAACTGCTCGACCTGCCGGCCGATGCCGCGGGCGTCCTCGCGACGGTGCCGTACCGCGGCGGGCTCCCCACGGCCGTTCCGACGGATCCCACCATCTACCGCTTCTACGAGGCGCTGCAGGTCTACGGCCCGGCGCTGAAGGAACTGATCCACGAGCAGTTCGGCGACGGCATCATGAGCGCGATCAACTTCAAGATGGACTTCGGCCGCACCGAGCACGCCGGAGCCGACCACGTCGTCGTCACCTTCGACGGGAAGTTCCTGCCCTACGCGTGGCCGACCGACTGAGCACGCACGCGTCGTCCCCGGTCTTTCAGTTCTTGTTGCCCGTGGCGATGAGGACACCGCCGAGGCCGACCATCATCACGCCGCCGCCGGCACTCATCCGTGACAACCGTCGCGGGTTGCGCCCGAACCACTCGCGGGCGGTGCCGGCGATCAACGCCCAGATGCTGTCGCAGACGAGCGCGATGAGGGCGAACACGATGCCGAGGACCGCGAGTTGGAGCGGGACCGATCCCGCGTTCCGGTCGACGAACTGCGGCAGGACCGCGATGAAGAACACGAGGGTCTTGGGGTTGGTGACCGCGACGACGACGCCCTGCCACAGCTGACGGCGACTGCTCGGAACCGGCGCGGGATCCGACGTCGTCGGCGCATGGTCGTGACGGTGACGGACCGCCTGCACGCCGAGGTACACCAGGTACAGCGCGCCGACGATCTTCACCGCGACGAGCACCACGAGGGACTCCGCGATGAGCTGCCCCAGCCCGAGGGCCACCAACGCGGTTGCCGGCAGGGTCCCGATGGCGTTGCCGAGCACGGACAACAACCCGCCCCGCCGGCCGTAGGCGAGGGACCGGCCGACGGTGAACAGCACGCTGGGTCCGGGGATGACGATGAGCACGAGGGCGGCGAGCGCGAACGCACCCAGGTTCGCGAGGGGAAGCACCAGCGGCTCCACGGGTCCGGAGGTCCGAGGCGGTCACGGACAACCAGCGGACCCTGACTCACCACCGCCGCCCACAGCATGGTGTTCCGTGTGCTGCCCGGTGGCGGTCGTCCCCGCCCAGGACGCCGGACCTCGGTGGTGACGTGGCCGGGTCCACCTACCGCTGTCCGGGCCGGGATCGACCGTGGCCGACGGCGTCGGGATCGTCGTGCCGTCGACGGGGGCCGCGCCGAGGCCCGGTCCACCGGAGAGGCCGCGCGGTCAGCCGCCGTCGCGCAGCCGCTGCTCGACGCGTTCGACCTTGGCCGTCAACTGGCCGGTGTGACCGGGGCGGATGTCGGCCTTGAGCACGAGTGACACCCGGGGCGAGTGGGCCGCGAGCGCGTCGACGCACTGCTTGACGACCGCCATCACCTCGTCCCACTCGCCCTCGAGGTTGGTGAACATCGCGTTGGTCTCGTTCGGCAGGCCCGAGTCGCGCACGATGCGGACCGCCTCGGCGACGGCCGCTGACACACCCCCGGTCTCGTCGGCGCCGGACGGACTGATGCTGAAGGCCACGATCACGCCCCGAGTCTGACACCGTCGCTGCGTCGCTATCGTCGCGCCGCATGAGCAGCGACGCCGTTCCGGGTCGACGCGTCGTCTCGCGGGTCCTGGTCGGGTCGGCGGTCGTGATGGTCGCGTACTGGGTGCTGTGGTTCGCCGCGCGCGGCAGCGTCGCGAGCAACGACCGCCCCGCGTACCGCGAGTTCGAGAACGCGTTCCCGCTGGCGGACGCGTGGATCACGTGGTGCCTGCTCGCGGCGTGGTGGACCTTGCGTCGCCGCCGTCCCCTCGCCGTGCTGTGGCTGCTCGCGGGCGGAGGTGCGGGGCTCTACCTGTTCGGGATGGACGTGCTCTACGACCTCGAGCAGGGCATCTGGTGGCGCTCCGGCGTGGGCGGGGTCGTCGAGGCCGGCATCAACGTCCTGACCCTCGCGGTGTCGCTGGGGCTGCTGACGTGGACGTGGCGGCACCGCACCGCCCTGCTCGCCTGAAGGACGTCGCCCGATGCTGCGGCGCGATCAGGTCGGGCGCCACGGCTCGTCGGCGTGGGCGAGCCACACCAGTTCCGGCCGCAGCGCCGTGATCAGCCGCTGCCCCTCGGTCTGCGGGTCGTCGAGTTGGCCGGACCAGACGGCGGCGTCACCGGCCACCACCGTCGGTGCCCGACCGGTGTCGACGACGACGACCTGCGAGCCGCGGGTGTGTCCGGGCGCCGGGAGGAGCCGGACGCCCGGCAGCAGTTCGTGCTCGCCGTCGACCGGGACGTACCGCAGACCGGGCGCTTCCAGCCACTCCCGGATGGTGTGGTCGGGCCGGGTCAGCGCGTCGTCGAGTTCGACGCGTTGCACGTGGACCGGTGTGCCGGCGAACAGGTGGTTGTTCCCGAGGTGGTCCCAGTGCAGGTGGGTGTTGACGACGACGTCGACGCTCGCGAGGTCGAACTCCCACTCGCTCACCGGACGCGGTCGCGGATCCAGGTCGTCGGTCAGCGGGTGACGTTCCCGGATGCCGGTGTCGACCAGCACCCGGGCGTCGGGGTGGTCGATGAGGTGCACGTGGACGGGCATCCGTTCGCCCTCGACGCCGAGGTCCGCCACGAGGACGGGGGTGACGGTGATGGTCATGCCGTCACCGGGAGGGTCGCCGGCAGGCCGAAGTGGGCGATGACCGACCGGTCGAAGTTGACGACGTCGGACACCGCGCCGTCGCGGAACCGCAGCCCCTCCAGGGTGAGCGCGACGAACTCGGAGGCACCCGGGACCCGCACGTACACGGCGACGGCCGGGTGGCCGTTCGCCCGGGTCGGCACGCAACTCACCGTGCCGAACGCGTCGGCCCCGAACCCGCCCTCGGCCCAACAGGTCACCACCGCGTCCTTCCCGGACCAGGTTCCCGGCTCCGGCGGCATCGAGAACCGGGCGTCCGGGTGCAGCAACGCGGCGAGACCGTCGAGGTCGGCGCGCTCGGTGCAGTCGACGTAACGGGCGAGGAGGTCCTGTTCCGCCGGGGTCGGCGCGGCCCGCCAGGCGCTGCGGTCGTCCGGCAGTGCCTGCCGCAGACCGCTCCGGGCGCGCTGGAGCGCGGAGTTCACCGCGGCGACCGTGGTCTCGAGCAGGGCGGCGGTGTCCTTCGCCGAGCACCCGAGGACGTCGCGCAGCACGAGCACCGCGCGGGGGAGTGGTGTGAGGTGCTGGATCGCGCCGATGAAGGCCAGCTCGACGGTCTCCCGGCTGAGCGCGACGTCCTCCGGTCCCTCGCGGTGGTCGGGCAGTTGGGCGAGCAGGTCGTCCGGGTACGGCTGCAGCCACGCGACCTCGCCGTCCGACGTCGGGCGTCGCGGGCGCTTGTCGAGGGCGTCGAGGCACGCGTTGGTCGCGATGCGGTAGAGCCAGGCCCGCACTGACGCGCGTCCGGCGTAGGTCTGGCGCCCGCGCCACGCCCGCAGGAACGCCTCCTGCACCAGGTCCTCCGCGTCGTCGAAGGATCCGAGCAGTCGGTAGCAGTGCACGTGCAGTTCGCGGCGGTGCGCCTCGACGCGAGCGCCGAAGTCCCGCTCGTCGAGGGTGGCCAGGTCGTCGGGGTCACGGTCGGTGTCGGTGGTCATGTCAGATGAGACGGTCGCATCGTCCGGAACTCATCGCGGCTGGCCACGCGGGTCACCCCGAGGTCCGGCCCAGCATGCGGCGCGTGGACCGCTCGGCCTCGTCGATGATCGCGGCGACCCGCCGTGGGGGAGGGGTCGAGATGAGCTGCAGGGCGATCCCGCGCAGCAGCCCGATCAGCAGCACCGCGACGGCCTGGGGGTCGGCGTCCGGTCGGATCGAACCGTCACGGATGCCGTCCCGGACCCGGCCGGCGAGCAGGCGGCGGAAGCCCGCGTCGGACTCCGCGTAGAGCGGCATGAGGACGGGGTCGGCCGCGATCGCCTCGCTCCACATCTGCAGGAACGCGCGGGCGGACGGCCCACGGCCGGCGACGTTCTCGAGGTAGGCGCGCACGGTCGCCGTCACCCAGTCCGCGGCCGTCTCGGTGTGTTCGGGCAGCGCGAAGGTCTGGGCGTCGCGCATGACGGCGCGCAACAGGTTCTCCCGGTTGCCGAAGTGGTGCGTGACGATGCCACGGCTGTAGCCCGCGGCCTCGCCGACCTGGGCGAGCGTCAACGCCCGGGACCCGTGCCGCGCCACGATCGCCGTCGCGGCCGCGAGCACCCTGCGCTCGGTCTCGTCGCGACGTTCCTGCTGCGTGCGTCGCGGCGAGGCCTGCTGCCGGGGCATCAGGCGGGCTCGAGGGGCGGTTCGGTCGGGCGCACGCGGTGCAGTCTGCGCCACGCGTCCCACCGATGTGGAGACCGGTCCCGCACCGGGTGCGAGCCGAACCGGTACAGTCACTTGCGTGTCGACCAACAAGTATGTTCCGAACCAGTCCACCGGCGGACGCGTCCCTCTCGTCCTCGTCCACGGCAACCCCGAGTCCGCGGTGATCTGGGGCCCGCTCATCGGCGAGCTCGACCGCGACGACGTCGTCGCGCTGTCGCCGCCCGGCTTCGGCGTGCCGGCGCCGCACGACTTCCGGCCGTCGGTCACCGCGTACCGCGACTGGCTGGCCTCGCGGCTGGAGCTGTTCCGCGGGCCGGTCGACCTGGTGGGCCACGACTGGGGTGGCATCCACGTTGCCGCGTTGGCCGCCAGCCGTCCGGACCTCGTCCGCAGCTGGGCGTCCGACGCCCTCGGCGTGTTCGCGCCCGACTACGAGTGGCACGAACGGGCCCAGGTGTGGCAGCAGGAGGGCGCGGGCGAGGCGTCGGTGCGCGAGATCTGGGGTGGCGACCTGGACCAGCGACTCGCCGTCGCCGCAGCCCTCGGCATGACCGGGCGCATGGCGGAACGCGTCGCCGCGGGCATGGACCCCGAGATGGGTCGCACCGTCCTCGAGTTGCTGCGTGCGTCCCGCCAGCCGGCGATGCGGGAGGCGGGGCGATCACTTCCGGACGCCGCGAGCCGCCCGGGCCTCGCGCTCATCGCCCTCGACGACCACGAGCGGGCGAGCGGGACCGTCGCCCAGCACGAGTGGGCGGCGAGGCGCTCCGGTGCGACGCCCGCCCGGCTGGCCGGTGTGGGTCACTGGTGGCCGGAGGAGACCCCGGCCCCGGTGGCGCGGGCCCTCGAGAGCTTCTGGTCGGCGCTGCCGGATCCGGCGGTGTCGCCGGTGGGTGCCGCTGCCGGCTGATCGTCGCCCCTCGCGCACCCCGCCCGCGACGGTGCACGGCGCGGGCGGGGTGGCGGTTGCGGAAGGCCGGCGGCACGTGGCCCGACCGACGATCCCCCGTGTGCCGCGCTCATCCCCCGATGGAGCGCGACAAGGGGGTTGGTACCCGCGTCCGGGGGGCTCGACGCGGGGGCCGAACCGCAGAATCAGCTCTGAGGCGGCGCTCACACCCGGCCGGGCGCGGGGAACCTCCTGGACGGTCGGGCCCGTCCCGGCGAGGATCCGGTGGTGCCCGAGCTGCCCGACCACCGCTACCGCATCCTGCACCTCTCCGACACCCACGTGGGCGCCGACGGCTTCGACGAGGACGGCGTCGCGGCTCGCGCCGCGCTCGAGGGGCTCATGGCCGACCTGGCGCACGTCCCTGACATCGATCTCGTGCTGGTGTCCGGCGACGTCGCCGACGACGGCTCCGAAGGGGGCTGCGGGCAGGTGCGCGACGTCGTGGGTCGTTTCGCCCGGGAGCGCAACGTCCCGCACGTGTACTCGACGGGCAACCACGACCGTCGCCCCGGGTTCACCGCCGCCCTGGGCAGCGGCCACCTCTCGCCGACGGGGAGCGACATCTCGACCGATCGGATCACCGGTGGGGAGTGCGCCGCGGTCAGCGTGCTCGGCGGCCTGCGCGTGGTGACCCTCGACAGCCTGGTCGACGGCGAGACCCACGGCGTCCTGAGTACCGGGCAGTTGGCGTGGTTGGCCGACGTGCTGGCGACCGCGTCGGACGACGCACGGTCGTCGCGTTCCACCACCCGCCGGTCCACCTGCCGCGCTCACCGTTGCAGCGAGTCGTGCTGCAGAACATCGACGCGCTCGCCGACGTCCTGCGCGGGACCGACGTCCGCGCGGTGTTGACGGGGCACCTGCACTTCCAGCAGGCGGCGTCCCTGGTCGGCGTCCCGGTGTGGGTGACGCCCGGGGTCGTCACCCGGATCGACCTCACGACCTCGCCCGACCTGGTGCGCGGCGTCCTCGGAGCCGGCGCGACGATCGTCGACCTCGGTGGTCCGTTCTCGCCGATGTTCACCGTCGTCCACGCCCGTGACCCGCGCGCCGGCGAACCCGTGTACCTGATCGACATCGGTTCCGGCGCGGACGTCGATCCTGCCGACGAGTTCTCCCGGCTGCGGTGAGGTCGGCTCCGCTCGTCGAACTCCTCCCCGTCGCCGCCGAGCGCCTCGAGGAACTCGTGACGGTCGCGACGACACGAGCCGCGGCGGACGAGGTGACGCCACCCGTGACCGCCGGCCCCGAGTGGTCACGGGAACGTGTCGCCTGGCTGCGGCGCTTCCACCTCGAGCGCCGCGACGGGTTGAGCGGTGACGGCGACGAACAGACCTGGGCCGTGGTCGTGGAAGGGCGCGCGCAGGGTTCGGTCCGGCTGCGACGGACGTCCGAACCGGGAGTCCTCGAGACCGGCGTCTGGCTGGCTCGCGACGCTCGTGGAACGGGCGTGGGCACGGCGGCGGTCGCAGCCGTGGTCGACCGCGCGCGGGAGCTCGGTGCCACCGCGATCCGGGCCGACACCACCGCGGGGAACCCCGGCGCCGTGGCGGTCCTGCGGCGACTCGGTTTCGTCGTCACGACGGGCGTGGACAGCCGGGTCGGAGCCCGACTGGACCTCGCGGCGGTCCAGGACGCCCCTCGGGCGCCTCGTCGGCTTGCCCCGCCTCCGACGGGGTGAAACGCCCGCCGGGGCGGGGGAAGGCTGACGGCACGCGCAGAACCGCGCTAGGCGGGACGACACCCTCTCGGAGGTCCGGATGCGCATCGTCGTGATCGGCGGCAGTGGCAACCTCGGCACGGCCCTGCTCCGTCGACTGGCGGACGACCCGGCGGTGGACGTCGTCGGCGTCTCCCGCCGGCGCCCGCCCCCGACCCCTCCCTACGACGTGGCGACGGCCTGGGAGCAGCTCGACCTCGCCACCGACGACTGCCGGCCGGCGTTGCGCCGGGTGGTCGACGGAGCCGACGTGGTCGTCAACCTGGCCTGGGGGTTCCAGCCCACCCGACGTCCGGAACTGTTGGAGCAGACCGGCGTCGGCGGCACCCGTCGCGTGCTCGAGACCCTCCTCGAGGCGGAGGTCCCTCGCCTGGTGCAGACGTCCTCGGTCGGTGCGTACGCACCTCGTCGCGATCTCGAACCGGTCGACGAGAGCTACCCGACGACCGGGGTGCCGAGCTCCCTGTACAGCCGTCACAAGGCCGCGGCCGAGCGCCTGTTCGACCGCACCGAGGCCGAGCACGGCGACACGCTGCGCATCGTGCGGATCCGGCCGGGGTTCGTGTTGCAGCGTGAGGCCGGCGCGTCGCTCGGGCGGTACGGCCTGCCTCCGTGGCTGCCGCGGCAGGTGCTCGGGCACCTGCCGCTGGTGCCCCTGCCGACCGGGCTCGTACTCCCCGTGGTGCACAGCGACGACGTCGCGGCGGGGCTGCACGCGGCGGCCGTCTCCGACGTCCACGGAGCGTTCAACTTCGTTGCCGATCCGCCCCTCGTGGCGGACGACGTGGCGCGCGCGTTGGGCGGACGGAGCGTCACGGTGCCGCAGCGCCTGCTCCGTCCTGCGGTCGACCTGTCGTGGCGCGCCCGCGTCCAGCCCATCGACGCCGGGTGGTACGACCTCGCCCTGCAGGTCCCGATGATGAGTTCGGCCCGGGCGCGTCGGGAACTCGGATGGCTGCCGACCGTCGACCCGGCGGCGGCGTTCGACGAGGCCATCTCCGGGATCTCACGCGGCCTCGGGGTCGGTGGCGCGGTCCTCGGTCCGCGCCGCACCCCCGCCGACATCCTGCGCAGCCTCGCCGTCGGCGGGACGGTCTCCCGCCGCCGACTGTCTTGACCGCGAGCCGCCCGGTCGTGGCCCACCCCGACGATCATCGTGCCGGTGGTCGCAGACCGTCGACGACGATGTCGAGCAGGCGGCTCGCGAGGACCTTGCGGGCCGGCAGCGGAGCGACGGTGAAGACCCCGATCAGGGCGGCGGCGACGTCGTCGGCGGTGACGTCCGCGCGGAGGTCACCGGCGTCGCGGCCGGCGTCCAGGATGGTCGTGATCGCGGCGAGCAGTTCGGTGCGGGTGTCGGCGTGCGCGATCTCGTCGGCCTCGATCATCGCGTGCAGCGTGTCGATCATGCCGTGCTTGGTGGCGATCCAGGTGCCGAACAGGTCGGCCCAGCGCCGGAGGGCGTCGGCCGGTGGCATCCGGTCGAGCAGGCGGCGGGCGCCGGACGTCAGTCGCGTCACCTGGTCGCGGTAGACGGCGTCGACGAGCGACTCGCGGGTCGGGAAGTGGCGGTACAGCGTGGCGATCCCCACCCCCGCCTCCCGGGCGATGGCGCGCATCGACGACTCGGCGTCACCCGACGCGAACACCCGGGTCGCCACCGCGAGCAGGTGCTCACGGTTGCGCGAGGCGTCGGCGCGGAGCTCACGGGTCGGCGGGTCGGCGCTCAAATCGGAACACGCTCCGTTTGGTGGTACGGTCGACTGACAAACGGAGCATAGTCCGTTTGTCGACCAGCTCCGAGGAGACGACCGTCATGACCGACGCCACCGCAGCACCGCCCAACCGGGCCGTCCAGCTCGACACGTTCGGCGGCCCGGAGGTCCTGAACGTCCGCGAGGTCCCGGCGCCGCACGCCACCGCGGGGCACATCCGGATCCGGGTGACCGCCGCCGGGCTCAACCCGATGGACTGGATCATGACCGCCGACGCCGCGACCGCCGCGCGCTTCGGCCTGACCCTGCCCGTCGGGTTCGGCACCGACTACGCCGGGGTGGTCGACCAGGTCGGCGCCGGCGTCGAGGGGTTCGTCGCGGGTGACCGCGTCTTCGGCGCCGCGCTCTCGCGTGCGGTCGCCGACCACGTCGTCGTCGCGGCGCCGGGCGACATCGCCACCGGCGTCGCCCACCACACGCCCGAGGGCGTCGACGACGTCACGGCCGCCACGCTGTCGATCGCCGGAGCCACCGCGTCCGCAGGCCTCGCCGCGCTCGACCTGCGCCCGGGCGACACGGTGCTGATCGGAGGCGCCGGCGGCGGTGTCGGGGTGTTCGCGGTCCAGCTGGCCCGGCGGGCCGGGGCGCGGGTGATCGGTACGGGATCGCCGTCGTCGGCGGCGTTCCTGGAAACGCTCGGAGCCGAGCCGGTGGCCTACGGCGACGGCCTGGTCGAGCGGGTCCGCTCACTGGCTCCCGACGGCATCACGGCGGCCCTCGACCTGTACGGCACGGAGACGGTCGCGGCGGCGCAAGCCCTCGGCGTGCCCGGCGCCCGCATCTGCACCATCGCCGCCCAGGTCGAGGGCGTCACCTCGGTCAGCGGGGCGCAGGCCGCGCCGGGGGCGCTGGAGGAGATCGCCCGCCTGGTGGCGGCCGGTGAGGTGCGGGTCCCGGTGGCGGCGACCTTCCCGCTGGAGCAGGTCCGTGATGCCGTCACCCTGCAGGCCGGACGCCACGTGCAGGGCAAGGTCGTCGTGTCGCTGACGGGGTGACACCGGGGCGCTCGGTCACGACCGGAGCGGGCGCAGGCCGGTGCGGATCTCCTCCACGAGGATCTGCGGCTGTTCGAGCGCGGCGAAGTGTCCGCCGTGGGCCGCCTCACCCAGGTGGACCAGGTCCGCGTAGGTGTCCTCGATCCAGGTGCGCGGCAGTCGGGGGACGTCCTGCGGGAAGACCGTGACCGCGACGGGCAGGGTCAGCTTCGGGCCGGCCATCGTGGCCGCCCGGTTCTCCCAGTAGACGCGGGCGGACGTGGCCGCCGTGTTGGTGAACCAGACCAGGGAGATCTCGTCGAGCATCACGTCGACGTCGAGGGCCTCCTCGGCGAGCTCGTGGTTGTCGGTCTTGGCCTGGTACTTGTCGTAGATCCACGCGGCCTGCCCGACGGGTGAGTCGGCGAGCGCGTACCCGATGGTCTGCGGACGCGTGCCCTGCAGGTGGTTCGCGCCGCCGAGTTCGCCGCCGTAGCGGGTCAACCCGTCGACGGCCCGTTGCTCCTCCGCGCTGAGGGTGGCGGGGATGGTCGCCGGGAACGCGTAGGGGGTGTTGAGGTGGATGCCGAGCAGGCCGTCCGGCCGCAACGCTCCCAACGCGGTGGTCACGACCGAACCCCAGTCGCCACCGTGGGCCGCCCAGCGGTCGTAGCCGAGCCGCGTCATGAGCGTCGACCACGCGGCGGCCGTGCGTGCGGTCGTCCACCCTGCCTCGCGCGGCGCCGACGAGAACCCGGAACCGGGCAGCGACGGGATCACGACGTCGAAGGAGTCCTGCACGTTCCCGCCGTACGCCGCGGGATCGGTCAGCGGACCGATGAGGTCGAGGAAGTCGAGGACCGAGCCGGGCCAGCCGTGGGTGAGGACCAGGGGCATGGCGCCGGGGTTCTGCGACCGGACGTGCAGGAAGTGCACGTCGACGCCGTCGATCGTGGTGACGAACTGGGGGAACGTGTTGAGCCGCGCCTCGCAGCGGCGCCAGTCGTAGCCGTTCCGCCAGCGCTCGACCAGCGCTTGCAGGTTGTCCAGCCGCACGCCCTGGGTCCAGTCCGGCACGGTCTCGCGCTGCGGCCAGCGGGTCGTGGCCAGTCGCCGGGCGAGGTCGTCGAGGTCGGCGTCGGGGACGGCGGCGGTGAACGGGCGGGTGTCGGTCGGGTCGTCGGTGGTGACGGTCACGGGTTCGCTCCAGGGTCGTTCGGCGGGCGCAATCGGTGACTGCACACTGGTGTGCATTGGTGCACACAAGTGTGCAAGCTAGTCCGCTGCACACGGATGTGCAATGCTTGTCCCGTGGAAGAGGAGTCCGGACGCGACCGTGCGGTGCGCGCCACCCGCACCCGCATCCTCGACGTCGCCCTCGAGGTGCTCGGGCAGAACCCGGACGCGGGGATGGGGGAGATCGCGACGGCGGCCGGAGTGGTCCGCCGCACCGTCTACGGGCACTTCCCCTCCCGCGCCGACCTGCTGCGGGCGTTGGCCCAGCAGGCGGGCGACGAACTCGCCGCCGTCCTCACCGAACTCGACGACGGACGCTCGGCCGCCGACCAGGTGTGGGCCGACTACGTCGCGCGGGTGTGGCCGGTCGCCGCCCGGTACCGGGTGCTGCTGGTGCTGCGGCGCAGTGAGTACGGCGACGAGATCCACACCCTGCTCGGGACGCCGGAGAACCTGCTCACGAAGCTGGTCAAGCGGGGGCAGGCGAGCGGTGGCTTCGGGCGCCACCTCCCGCCGGACGTGCTGAGCCGCCTCGCCCACGCCAGCGTGTTCACCCTCGCGGACGAAGCCCGGACCCGCCGCAGGATCAACGCCGGATCGGCCACGACCACGAGCCTGTTGCTGCTGGGCGTACCCGCCGAGCGCGCGCTGTCGCTGGTGGAGGGCCGCCGCTGACCGGTCGTGGCCGACACGATCAGGGGTTCGCGGCGGCGACGGCGAGGTCGGGCTGGTCGGACGACGGCGGCAAGGCTCGGACGGCGATCCACTGGCGTGACAGCACGAGGCCGAGGCCGACCAGGAACCACGCGACCAGCACCACGAGGGGGCCGGCGGTGTGGGCGCCGTCGAAGTAGCCGAAGCCGTTGACGGCACGCACTGCCGCACCTGGTGGCAGAGCGCTCGAGACGGCTCGAGCCCAGGCCGGGAGCAGGTCGCCCCCGATGGTCGCGCCACTGGTGGCGTTGCCGATGGTGGTGAGGACCAAGACCGAGAGTCCGATGCCGGCCGGTCCCAGCCAGGCGCCGAGCGCCTTGGTTCCGAAGGCGGACGCGGCGGAGAGGAGGACCAGCGAGGACGCCAGCGGGACGAACGGCGCCGTCAACGATCCGTAGACCGGGCCGGCAACGGCGGCCGCGATCAGCCCGATCGCCACGGCGAACCCGCCCATCGCGAGCAGCCGGTGCCGCAGCCGGACGACCCGTGTCGCAGCGGTCAGGCCCTGGGCCAGGACGAACGACGCCAGGGTCACACCGAAGACGACGTAGAACGCAGAGAGTCCGCGACTGTCGTAGCGCACCAGCGGCACGATGTCGCTCTCGGACATCTGCAGACCCGCGCGCGCAGCCAGCCCCGCCACGAGCTCGCGCGCCGCGCCGCTCTCGCTCAGCCCGGCGGCTCCGGCGTACTGCAGCCGGAGACCGGTGGGAGAGGTCGTGTCGACGGCGGCCACGACCTCACCGCTGCGCACCAGAGCGGTCGCCTCGTCGGGACCGGACGCCTGTGCAACGGTCACCGCATCGCCCAAACCGGCGCGGGCGGCGCCGGCGAGTTGCGGACCCACGACGGCGATCGGCAGGTGGTGCGGCCGCGGATCACGCTGCAGACCGACGTAGACGGCGATGAACGCGGTGCCGACGATCAGCCCGGTGACGACCAGGGGGATCAGCGCCTTGCGGTCGGTGACGACTCGGGTCCGCGGTGGTGGCGTCGACATGCTCGTGGTTCCTTCCGGGTGGTCATGCGGCTCTCGGTGAGCCGAGGTGGTAGCTGGAGCCGCTGCTGCCGGCCACCCAGGCATCGGGAAAGGCCGTGGCGAGCGCGTGTTGCGCCCGCCAGCCGGTGCAGTGACCCGGGACGAGCAGGCGGGGACGGCTGTGCTCCAGGGCGTCCACCGTCGGAGCGATGACCGGCTCGAACGCGTGGCCGTCGAGGTGCAGACCGCCGAACAGGGCGTGCAACTCCGGCACGCCGGTGAGCCGTTGGGCGTGTCGGACGATGTTGATCGCGCCCGCGTGGCCGCACCCGGTCACCACGACCAGACCTGCACCCCGCAGGTGCACGACCAACGCCTGGTCGTCGACGACCTGCCGGTCCGGCGCCCAGGCCCGGCCGTCCCACGCCTGGTGGGCGGGTGACAAGCCGTGCTCGAACTCGGTGGTGCGGTCGACCTCGCCGGTGATCAGCACGCTGCCCTCGAGGAGCAGCGAGGGGTGTCGGCGTTCGAGGACGTCGAACCCCTCAGCCCTCAGCGCTCGTCGGCTCAGGGAGGGCAGCAGGTTCGCAGGCTGGCCGGGAACGGCGACGCGCCGGGGAGTCCACACGTACGGGTGCACCACCATCGCCATGCCCCGTGCGCCGCGCCGCGCCGCGAGTCCGGACAGCCCGCCCGCGTGGTCGAAGTGGCCGTGACTGAGCACCACCGCGTGGACCGCCGTGAGGTCGACGCCCAACCGGTCGGCGTTCACGACGAGCGCGTCGGGGGACAGGCCCGCGTCGAAGAGCAGCGAGGTCGTGGTCGAGCCCCGCCGCACCGTGACGAGCGCTGAGAAACCGTGTTCGGCCCGCAGCCCCACCGTCGTGCGCCCGGCCGCGAACTGCGGCGCCCGGGCGGTGCCCACGGCGAAGGGCGCGCGGGTCGTGCGGTCGTCGCTCTCGAGCAGGGCGTCGTAGACGTTGTCCACGAGCGTCGTCACGACCACCTCGTCCACCGGTGCGAGCGTGACGGGGTCGACGGCGGCGCCGGGTGCCGGGCGGGGCATGGTGCGCCTGACGGTGCCGGGTGCGGCCGCGGCCTCACACACGCCCGCCGGCTTCCAGCAGCAGTGGCGCCAGCGCGTCGGGCCGGTCCCACTGCGGCCAGTGCGCGGCCCCCGGTACCTCGTGGCGGGAGGCGTGCGGGAACAGGGACTGGAGGTGCTCGGTGACGCCTGCGCCGAAGCACGGATCGTGTGCCCCCGCCGCGACGGTGACCGGGACCTCCACGGCGGCGAGGTCTCCGGCGGCCACCCGGGCGTCCTGCAGCGCGAGGTCCGTGAACAGCTCACCCGTCCAGGCCCGGATCGCGGCTCTGGCGTCGGGGTGCCCCGCATCCCCGAAGAACTGGGGGATCACGGCTGTGACGCCGACTCCGGCCGGATCGGCCGGGCCTTCGCGCAGCTGCGCGTCGGTGTACAGCAGCATCCATCCCAGGACCGAGGCGTCGGCCAGGACGGCGTCCACGAGCGGACGGAAGTGCGGGTCGGCGAGCAGGCGGATGAACTCGGGGAAGCGGAGCGCGGGGGAGCGGCCGTAGTAGGTGTCGAGCAGGACCAGGCCGCCGACCTGGTCGGGGTGGTCGAGGGTGTGGTGGACCGCGACCGGGCCGCTGGCGTCGTGCCCCACCACCACGGGCCGGTCGAGGTCGAGGTCACGCACGACCGCCGCGAGTTCGGACTCGCGTTGCCCCGGTGCGAGCGTCGAGGTGACGCCCCGACCGGAACGGCCGTGACCGAGGAAGTCGAAGGTCACGACGCGTCGCGGTGCGAGGTGCGGAACGAGCCGGTCGTGGATGCGCGAGTCGTCCGGGTAGCCGTGCATCAGCACGAGAGCGGGCTCGGCGCCCGGGTGGTCGGTCACGTGCAGATCGCCCTGCTCGGTGTGGACTTCCCTCGCGATCGGGGCGACGCGACCGCCCCCTCCGGGGCCGCTCACGGAGCGGCCACCCGGAGCGGCGCGGGTGGCACGACGACCTCGACGCGGCCGGTGCCCACGTCGTAGACGAGCCCGGAGACGGCGAACGCCGGTGAGAGCATCGGTGCGGCGTGCAGGACGTCGACGTCGACGCGGACGGAGCCGTGCGGGTCGCTGACGGACTTGCCGTCGAGCTGGTCCGGGGGTATCTCGAAGTACTCGGCCAACAACTGGGGGAAGGCCGCGAGGTCGGTCATGCCGCAGTCGGTGTGGTGGAGCACGACGAGGTGCCAGCCGGAGCCGGGACCACCGTCGTTGGCCTGGCCGACCTTTCCCAGCATGGCGAAGGTCTTCAACGTCGCCGGAGTGATGCGGCCGCCGACGTTGCGGATCACCGCGGCCTCGCCGAGCTGGACGCCCAGGACGGCCGCGGGGTCGACTCGTGGGTCCACACACCCGACGAGCATGAGCTGGCGAGAGGGGTTGATCCGGAGCTGCGGGTCGAAGTCGACGGCGGCGAACGCGCCGTTGCGGGTGATCAGGTCGTCGAGGACGCTCATCGGGTCTCCTGGGCCGAGCCGGCCGGTCGGCCGGTGTCGGGAACTGGGGGAGGGGTGTGGGCGCGGATCGCGGCGACGAAGTCCTCCGCGACGAGGCGGTAGCCGTGGTCGTCGAGGTGGAAGTGGTCCTCGGCGCGGTCACGGCTCGTGAGGCGTGCGGGGACCGCGACGACGGCTCCGTTCGCGGCCGCGGAGTTCACGAGGTCGGCGACGGCTCGCAGAACCCCGAACGACCGGTCCGGCACCGCGACGAACGTGCCCGCCGGCAACGCGCGCAGCAGGGTGGCGTAGTGGTCGACCAGTACGCTGCGCAGTCGGCCACGGACGACGTCGTTGCTGCCGACGAGGACGGTGACCAGGTCGGGGGTCGGCGTGAGAGCTCCCATCGCCGGGATCTCCCGTTCGACGACGTCGAGCACCCGCGCACCGCTGATCGACAGGTTCACGACCCGGTGGGGGCGCCCGGCCGCGCGCAGCATGCGCGCGGCCTGCAGCACCCAACTCTGACCGAGCGAACTCGCGCCCACCCCCTGCGACAACGAGTCACCGAGGACGACCCACAGGGGTCCCGGCGCGGCCAGGGCCGCTACGTTGTGGGCGTGCCACTCGGCGGCGTACGGCGCGATCTCCGCTTCGACGTGCTCGACGCCGGGCAGCAACCGCCGGGCGAGCTGCACGAACAGGCCCTGCCGTCGATCGCTGACGCCGTCGAAGGCGAACGCCGCCGCGCCGTCCCTGTCGGTCGTCGGCACCGGTCAGCGGGCGGTGGCCGCGGTGACGATGAGGCTGGTGACCGCGCAGGGATCGGTCACCATAGACAGGTGCGGAGCCCGCACCTTGACCACCTTGGCGCCCGCGTGCGCCGCCATCGCTTGCTGGTTGGCCGGCGGGATGACCTTGTCGGCGGTGCCGATCAAGTCGTACGAGGGGATGGTCTTCCAGGCCGGGACGTACGGCGACGCCTCGGCGAGAGCGGTGTTCACCAGGGGTCGTTGCCCCGCCGCGAGGACGGCCGCGGTCTGCCGGGGTGCGCCGGCCACGAAGATGGCGGGAAACTTGTCCTGCCGGATGTAGTAGTCATCGGTGCCCTGGTCGTCGAGCGGGACGGGTGTGCTGAACACGTCCGCTCCGGTGAGTGCCGAACCCGCGCTGAGGCTGTTGACGCTCTGGCCCTGGTCGGGGATGTAGGCGTCGATGTAGACCAGGGCCTTCACGTTCGCGTTGCCGGTGGCGGCGTTGGTGGTGACCATGCCGCCGTACGAGTGGCCGACCAGCACGATGGGTCCGGACACGGTCGACAGGTACGCCTTCAGGTAGTCGGCGTCGGCCTTCACTCCCCGCAGCGGGTTCGGGACGACGTCGACGGTGTAACCGCGGCGGATGAGGTCCGCCGTGACGGCCGACCAGCTCGAGCCGTCGGCCCAAGCGCCGTGCACGAGCACGACCGTCGGCTTCGGTGCGGACTCAGCGGAGGGCGCGGCGGTGCTGCTCGCGGCGCCGGCGGTGAGGGACGCGGCGACGAGACCGAGGGTGCCGACCGCGGTGGCGATCTTGACGTGGGTGGGGACGGACATGGTGTTCCTCCGGTGGGTGGGGTGGTGGATGGTCGGGTGGGCGGCGTTCACGTCGTCGACGAGGTGCCGAGGAACTCGAGCAGCGCGGCGTTCACCTGGTCGGCGTGGGTCCAGACGATGGCGTGGGGACCGCCGGCCACCGCGATGTGCCGCAAGCCGGGGAGCAGTGCGGGGAGCCGGTTGCCGGTCGCGGGCGGCGGCAGGATCCGGTCCTGGTCGCCCTGCATCACCAGCACGGGGACGTCGAAGGCGTCGAGGTCCTTGCGGAAGTCGGTCAGCCACGCCTCGATACACGCGACCACGCCGAACGCCGAGGCGCTGACGGCGGTGTTCCAGCTGGCGCGGAACCGGTCCTCGCTGACGAGAGTGTCCTTGTAGACGTCGTAGTTGTAGAAGTTCGTGAGGAACCCCGTCATGAACGCCGGCCGGTCAGCGGCGGCGGCCTGGACGAACCCGTCGAACAGCTCCTGCGGGATGCCTTCGGCGTTGTCGTCGGTGTGCAGCAGGAAGGGCGGGATGGGACCGAGCAGCACGGCCCGGGCGATGCGCTCGGAGCCGTAGGTCCCGAGGTAGCGGGTGACCTCGCCGGTGCCCATCGAGAACCCGACCAGGCTGACGTCGCGGAGGTCGAGGGTGGTCAGCAGCACGTCGAGGTCGGCTGCGAACGTGTCGTAGTCGTAGCCGGTCGCGGGCTGGCTGGAGAGGCCGAATCCCCTGCGGTCGTAGGCGATCACGCGATGGCCGGCCTGCAGCAGAGCCGCTTCCTGCTTCTCCCACGAGCGCCCGTCGAGCGGGTAGCCGTGGATGAGGACCACGGGATCGCCTCCGCCGTGGTCCTCGTAGTACAGCTCGATCGGGCCGGAGTTCTCCTGGCCGACGGTGATGTGGGGCATCGTGTCTCCCGGGTCGACGACGTGTGCGGGTGGTGGTGGGTCCGACGGGTGCCATCCGACCGTGGGTCGTCACACGGCACATCACGCGAACGCAGGGTGTTGGTGCGGCGGGTCCGGTCGAAGGCCCGGCGCAGGTGGTCGTGCGCCCGCGCGTCCGGGTGAGATCCCCTGGGTTGCATGAAGGTCCGGCCGCCGGGGAACGGCCATTGACGGGGTGGTCCGGGCGGGCGGGAACCGCCGTGACGCCTCACCCTTTCGTGCGATACCGGTCGACCGAGACGGGTGCTGTACTGGGCCGCCCCGACGGTTGGAGTTGCTGGTGTACTTCTTGGTCACGGCGCGCGGGACGGGACCCGGGTCGGAAGCGGACGACGTGGTCCTCGCCTCGACGCTGCGTGAACTCCGTGACGAGCGGGTAGTGGCAGGCGTGTGGCGTCACCGCGATGCCGCGACCTGGGTGCTGCTGTTGGAGGCCGCAGACGACGACGAGGTGGCGCGGATCATGACCCGGTTCCCCGCAACGGTGGCCGGCAGCCTGGTCTTCACCGCGGACCCGGTCGTGCCGCTGTGACCGAGCTCGGAACCGCCGTGGCTGTCAGGTGTTCTCGTGGACCAGGTTGGTGAGTTGGACGCGGGACCGGACTCCGAGCTTGCCGAACGCGGAGCGCAGGTGGGAGCCGACGGTGTTGGGTGAGACGCCGAGTTCGGCCGCGGCCGAGCGGTTGGTGTGGCCCGCACTGACCAACCGCGCGACCACGAGTTCGCCCTCCGTCAGCGACGACCAGCCGCCGGCGGATCGCGTCGCCGGCGGACGCCGACGGCGCAGCCCGGCCCGCTCCAGCACCGCGATCACCCGGTGCTCGGAAGCATCTGCTCGGCAACGCCGGTAGATGCCCGCCGCCTCGGTGAGTGACGACCTCGCGGCGTCGCTCTCGCCGTCGCGGAGCGCCGCCGCGCCGAGGTCCTCGAGCGCCGAGGCGAGGACGAGCGGACGGGGCGTCGCCCGGAGCGTGTCGACGGCGGTGGCGAGCAGCGTCCGGTCCTCGCCGACGAGACCGGCGATCTGCGCGGCCGTTCCGACCCAGCTCGCGACGTCGGGGTTGTGGGTGGCCGCCCGGGCGGCGACGGCTCCGACCTGCGCGGCGAGATCGCGGTCGCCGGCGGCCAGCGCGATGCGGGCCAGCAACGGCGTCCACTGTGGCGACCACATCGTCGCGCAGAACCCGACCCGGTACGCCGCGACCACCGGAAGTACGAGGTGGACGGCTGACTCGCTGTCGCCCGCGACCAGCAACGTTGCAGCATGCACCACACGCAGTCCGGACGACCACTCGACGACGTTGGCGTCGGTGTCCTCGTGGGACTCCACCTCGGTGCCCCGGTGCAGAGCGACCTCCGCGAGCAGAGCGCGTGCGGCCGCGTGGTGGACGGGGTCACGCGTCTCGTCGGCCGCCACCTGCAGCCGCCGGGCTCGGGCCGCGGCGTCGTCGAGGCGACCGAGGTCGAGGTCCTGCCGGGCGGCGACGACGAGGACGCCCGGTCGCAGGCCGTCGACCTCCGGGCCGCCGGCCGCTCCGGCTCCGACGGTCTCCAGCTCCGCGGCGGCGGCGGCGTGCCGGTCGAGGTCCTGCAGGGTCCGGATCCGCTCCACCGTGAGGTCGACGTCGGCCGCGGTGACCGTACCGCCCAGCAACGCCCACGCCGATCCGTGCCGCATCTCGCGTCGGTCGCAGTCGACAGCGGCCAGGACGGCCAGACGGCGTGTGAGCGCGCCGCCGCCGGTTGGCGCGGCACCGGACGTCAGGCGTCCCGCGGCGTCGCGGACTTCGGGCAGTGCCGAGCGGGGTCGGGTCATGGCGTCGACGACTGCTCGCGCGGCGTCGAGGACCTGCCGGTCCCGTGGGTCGACGCGCTCACCGCCCAGCGCCGCCTCGATGCGGTCGCGGGCCCGGTCCCAGGCTGACGCCGCAACGAGCGAGCGCACGGCGCGGACCTGCCAGCGGGCCCGGTCTCCGCGGGCGTCGGCGGGCAGGGCGGCGAGGACCGCGTCGGCGACCTCCACCGCGTCGAGGTGCCGCTCCGTGTCCTGCAGGACGTCGACGACCCGCGCCGCGAGGGCGGCGGACGTCGCCGACGCCCGGTCGGTCAGGGCCCACGCGCTGCGGGCGAGGACGGCGGCCTCGCCCGCGCTCGAGTCCAGCTGCGACGCGGCGGCCCGGATCAACGTGTCGGCCGCGGCGCTGTCGCCGGGGGTGGCGCCGGCGCGCAGGTGACGTGCGGCGGTGAGTCGGTCGCCGGTGTCGAGCAGGTGCCGGGCGCACCGCAGGTGGAGCAGGCGCCGCTGCTCGACGTCGAGGTCGCCGTAGACGACCTCGCACACCCACCGGTGGGGGAACCGGAGCTCGCCGTCGTGCCGCGTCAGCAGGCCGTCCGCGAGGGCGAAGCGGGACGCGTCGGCGACCTGCACGACGCTCTGGTCGACGAGGACGGCCGCGGCCGTGGCCATCGGGAGCGGGCGGTCCCACACCGCCGCGACCCGGACGAGATCGGCGGCGTGCGCGGGCATCTCGGCCATCCGCTCACGGGTGGTGCGCAGCAGATCGGCCTGGGCCTGCAGCTCGGGCGGCTCGGTCGGGAGCTGACCGTCGATGCCGGCGAGCAGCTGCACGACCCACGACGGGATGCCCCCGGCGCTCTGCAACAGGTCGCGCACGGCAGGATCCGGCGCGTGGTCGAGGTGGTCGCGGGCGATGTCGTCGACGTCCCGGTCGGTGACCGGACCCAGGACCACCTTGGTCACCGCGGTGGCGGGCCCGGCCGTCGCCACGATGTCGTCGACGACCTCGGTGACCCCGCTCCGGCTGCCCAGCGCCCACACGAGGGGCGCGTCGGCGAGCCGCGCCGGGAGCAGACGCAGCGCGAACCGGGTCAGTTCGTCGGCGCGGTGGACGTCGTCGACGACGATCACGACCGGCGTCCGGGCCGCGAGGTCGGCCAGCAGTTCGCCGACGCGGTCGACCAGCCACACCTCGCGGTCGTACAACGACGCGAGCGAGCTGAACGCCTCGTGGTCGAGCAGGGGAGCCGGGCCGGACCGCAGCGCCACCAGCAACTGCGCACCGGGGAACGACGGCGCGGACGTCCCGCCGCCTCCGGCCCCGACCCGGAAGCCGAGGGCTGCCGACTCGACCGCGAGCGCGTCGAGGAACGCGGTGCGGCCGATGCCGGCGGGGCCGGTGACGGTGAGGACCGCCGACCGGCTGGTGCGCTGGGTGCGGCGCACGGTGTCCAGCGCCCGGCCGAGTTCTCCGGCTCGCCCACGCAGCACGACTCGGGCCATGGTTCCTCCGTTCGAGCGCGGTGACGCGCGGACGCTACGACGTCCGACGGCGGGTGGCCGGCATCTGTTCGCGTCCGTGCAGTTCCGGTCGGGTCCTGTGCAGGACGGGTCGAGCCGCTAGGCTCCTGGACCGAACGGTCCGGATACGAGGAGGCCCCCGTGGTCCTGCGGCTCGACACGGCCGAGGCGTCGCCGTCGGAGCGCGTCGACCTCGTCCACGACGCGATCGCGGCCTCGATCGTCCACGTCGACATCGCGTTCCCCGAACGCGGCGGCCCGGACGCGGTCTCCGTCCGGGGTGCCATCGGTCAGCTCGGACCACTCACGGTGTGCTCGATCCACTCCACCGCTGTGCGAGTGACCCGCACTGCCTCGCTCGCCCGCGACGACCTCGAACCGAGCCTGTTCTTCGGCCTCCAACTCGAGGGCTCGAGCATGGTGGTGCAGGGCGACCGTCAGGTCGTGGTCGGCCCCGGCGACCTGGTCTTCTACGAGTCGACGACGCCTTACACACTGCTCGACGAACGCGGGGTCAGGCAGCACTTCTTCCGCGTGCCGCTGGCCGAACTGGACGTGTCGCGCGATCTCATCCGGTCGCTCGCCGCCACCCGGCTCGCGCCCGGCAGTCCGGTTGCCACGCTCGCCGTGGACTGGTTCCGCTCACTGGGGTCGCAGCCTGATCTGTTGACCGCCGCTGACGCGGACCGTCTCGGCCGACCGAGCGTCGAGGTGTTCCGCTCGGTTCTCGCCACGCACGCGGACCGGACGTCGATGGCGGCCGAGGCGGCGGAAGGCAGTCTGGAGCTGCGGATCCTCGCCGTCGCGCGCCGCCACCTGGACGATCCTGCCCTCACCGCGGCCCGAGTCGCGGCGGACCTGCACATCTCCGAGCGTCAGCTCTACAAGACCCTCGCGGCACGGGGGGTTTCCCTGGCCGGGTACGTCCGCGCCGAGCGTCTCGAGGCCGCGAGGCGCGACCTGCTGCGGCATCCGACGACGACCATCGCAGCGATCGCGCGTCGGCGAGGTTTCGGTGACCCGTCGGCCTTCGCCCGCGCGTTCCGTCGCGCCCACGCGGTCACGCCCCACGAGTGGCGTCGGCAGCACCTGCCGGAGCGGCCGCTCAGCGGCGACGCCGACGGGCCGCCCTCGCTGTCGCCCTGACCTCGGCGGCCAGGTGTTCCGCCAACCTCACCGCCGCGGGGCCGTCCATCCGTGAGGTCATCACCATGCCGAGGTGCTGGGCCGTCAGCAGGTCCGAGTACGCCTCAGGGTCCGCGACCCGCATCCCGCGCGCCCCGTTGAGGAACGCTGCCCGGATGCGACGCCGGAAACCGACGACCCGGTGCGCGGCGGCTTCGTCGAGCGCGTGCAGCTCGGTCGCGGTGTTGATCATCAGGCATCCGCGCGCGACGACGTCCGAGGGCGCGTCGCGGAAATGTGCGCCGAAGGCGTCGAACCATCCTGCGACCTCGTCGCCCGCGGCACCGTCGGCCTCCAACGGCGCCAGCACCGGTTCGAGTATGGCCACGACGTAGTCGGTCGCCGCGCGGTCGAACAGCTCGCGCTTGCTCCCGAAGGTCTCGTAGAGGCTCGAACGACTCAACCCCGTCGCCGCCTGCAGATCGGCGACCGACGTCGCGACGTACCCGCGGGCCCAGAACACCTCGCGCGCCGCGGCCACCGCGACCGCTTCGTCGAAGCTCTTCGTGCGTGGCATCCGGCGACCTCCCGGAACACCGTAGACGAACGACCTCGTGGCCCTCAGGTGAGTGGGAACGCCGTGTTCGTCAACTCTTCCGACCTCGTCCACAACCGGGCGGCGAGCTGCGGGTCGCGGGCGCGCTTCGAGCGGCCGATGGGTTCGGCGCCACCGCGCATGTGCAGCAGGTGCTCTGGTCCGGTGAAGGTGTCGCCGGGGAGGTCGCCGGTGGCGGCCAACAGGACGGGGAGCGCGCCGTCGGCGGGGGACTGGGCGAACCGGCTCACGGCGAACCGCCCGAGCGCACTGGTGGCGCCGGCGGTCATGTTGCTCGCGACCAGCCCGGGGTGGGCCGCCATGGCCAGCACCGGCGAACCGACCGCGGTCAGCCGCCGCTGCAACTCGGCGGTGAACAGCAGGTTCGCGAGCTTGGTGGTGTTGTAGACGCGCTGCTCGCGGTACGGCGTCCGCTCGGTCATGAGGTCGTCGAGGTCGAGACGGCCGGCGCGCTCGGCCTGCGAGGCCACGCTGACCACCCGCCCCGTCACGTGGGGCAGCAGCAGGTTGGTCAGGGCGAAGTGGCCGAGGTGGTTGGTGCCCATCTGCAGCTCGAAGCCGTCGCGGGTCGTCTGCCGGGTCGGCACCGAGACCCCCGCGTTGTCGATCAACAGGTCGACCGGACCCTCCCACTCCTCGGCGAACGCCCGCACCGAGCTGAGGTCGGCGAGGTCGAGGCGTCGCACCTCGGTCGAGCCCGCGGCGACCGCCTGCCGGCCGCGGTCGAGGTCGCGCACGGCGTAGACGACGTGGGCGCCGGCGGCGGCCAACGCCGCGGCGGTGGCGGCCCCCAGACCGCTGCTGGCGCCGGTGACGATCGCCGTGCGGCCGACGAGCTGGGACGGGGTGAGGAACGGGGACGAGGTCACGTTCCCAAGAGTAGACAGTGTCTACTAAGTAGTCAACGTCTACGTCGAGTGCGGGGGGCGACGCCGAAGACCTGACCGGCGTCGTCGACGAGCTGGTCGATCTGAGCCGGGTCGATGCGTCCGGCCGCGACCAGCGACGCGATGCCGTGCAGCGTCGAGGCCAGCACGAGTTGCCGCCGCACGCCCCCCACCGCCCCGATTCCCGGCGTGGGCATGACCCGCTCGATGACCGCACCGACGGCGGCGAAGAAACCCTCGGCGGCTTCGGCGATCCCGGGATCGGCCCGGTGGTTCTTGGTCGTGAACATCAGGTCCATCAGCGCGGGGTCCACCACCGCGAAGTCGATGTACGCCCGCGCGACGGCCCGGAAGGCGGCCGGCGGGTCGTCACCTGCGGCCTCCGCGGCGGCGGCCACCGTGGTCGTCAGTTCCTCGAAGCCGAGGCGGGCCAACGCGTCGAGCAGGTCCTGTCGCTCCGTGAAGTGCCGCCGCGGTGCGCCGTGGCTGACCCCGGCCTCACGCGCCAACTGCCGCAACGACAGCGCGTCCTCGCCGGAGCTGCGCAGCGTCTGCCGGGCGCGGGTGAGCAGCTCGTCGCGCAGGTTGCCGTGGTGGAACGGCTTGTCGGCCACAGGCGCACGCTATCCGAGCCGGCGCCCACGAGGGTCGCGCTGTCAGACCCGCTCGGACGCGCCGAGCACCGCCAGCAGCTCCAGCTTCTGCGCGCTCTCGCTGCCGGGCTCGGCCGTGTAGACGAGCAGGTGGTGCGCCTGCTCGGTGTCGAGCAGCGTCTGGCAGCTCAGCTCCAGCCGGCCGACCTCCGGGTGCTGGAACCGCTTGTGGGGCGGCGGTTTCAGCCCCACCTCCTGTCGGTCCCACACGGCGCGGAACTCCTCGCTCTGCTCCAGCAGCAGCGCCGTGTACTGCGCCGCGCGGGAGGACGGCCCTCGTGCGGCCAGGTTCGCCCGGAGGCCCGAGGCCCACATCCGCGAGAGGAACGCGTGGTCCTCGGGGGCGTAGACCGCACGGGACGACGGGTCGGTGAACCACCGGTAGCCGATGCTGCGCGCCGGGCCGGTGAACCCGGTGGTGCGGCCGACCAGAGCGGCGGCGAGCGGGGTCTGGCGCAGGGTCTCGCCGAGTTCGTTGACGATCTCGGCCGCGGTGTCGGTCAAGCGGTCGAAGATCCGCAGCATGCCCGGCGCGACGTGGTCGCTGATGCCGCCGCGCGGCGGCGGGGTGTGGCCGACCAACCGGAACAGGTGGTCACGCTCGTCCAGCGACAGGTGCAGGCCCTGGGCGATGGCCGCGGTCATCTGCTCCGAGGGCTGCGGGCCTCGTTCCTGCTCCAGACGCGTGTAGTAGTCGGTCGACATGTGGGCGAGCAGCGCGACCTCCTCGCGGCGCAGGCCGTCGGTCCGGCGTCGGGGGCCGCGGGGGAGTCCCACGTCCTCCGGTTGCAGCGCCTCGCGCCGGTGACGGAGGAACGCGGCGAGCGCCGGCCGGTCGGTGGTCACCCCACCTTTGTCCCAGACCGGGCCGCCGGTATCCACGGATCGACGATCCCTGGTCCGTTCCGAGCGGGCCGGGGACGGTGGAGCCATGAGCCGAACCCCACCCGACATCACCCTCCCCGACCTCACCGGACGACGTGCCCTCGTCACCGGCGCGAGCGACGGCATCGGCCTCGGCATCGCCGGGCGCCTGGCCGCGGCCGGCGCCGAGGTCGTCATGCCGGTCCGCAACCATGCGAAGGGCGAACGGGCCGCGGCCGCGATCCGCGCCGACCACGCCGAGGCGGTCGTCGACCTGCTGGATCTCGACCTCTCCTCCCTCGCCTCGGTCGCCGCACTCGGTCGCACCCTGGTCGCCGACGGCCGTCCGATCCACCTGATGGTCAACAACGCGGGGGTCATGTCCCCGCCCGAACGGCAGACGACCGCCGACGGCTTCGAGCTCCAGTTCGGTACCAACCACCTCGGCCACGTCGCGCTCGTCGCGCACCTGCTGCCGCTGCTCGCGGCCGGGCGGGCGCGGGTCACCTCCCAGATCAGCGTGGCCGCCGCCCGCGGCAACGTCGCCTGGGACGACCCGAACTCCGAACGCGCCTACGACGCGATGCGGGCCTACCGGCAGTCCAAGATCGCGTTCGGCCTGTTCGGGCTCGAACTCGAACGCCGCAGCGCCGCCCACGGCTGGGGGATCAGCAGCAACCTCTCCCACCCCGGCGTGGCGCCGACCAGCCTGCTGGCGGCGCGGCCCGAGCTCGGTCGGCGGGAGGACACCCGGCAGGTCCGGGTCATCCGGGCCCTGTCGCAGCGCGGGATCCTGGTGGGAACGGTGCGCAGTGCACAGCTGCCGGCCCTGCTCGCGGCGACCACGGGCGAGGGTGGCCGGCTCTACGGACCCGCGGGTGCGGGGCACGTCGGCGGCCCACCGGCCGAGCAGAAGTTGTACAAGCCGTTGCGCAGTGAGTCCGACGCCGCCCGGGTGTGGGAGCTCTCGGAGCAGCTGGTCGGCGTCACGCTCGAACTGGCCGGACGCGACCCGGTGGTCCTAGAGTCCTGACGGATCGGACTTCCGACCCGAGGAGACCCCTTGTCCGAACGCCCTCGCACGTCCGGCCCGGTGATCGCGCGCGTCGCCGCTGTGCTGGCAGCGTTGCTCACGACAACACTGCTGGTCGCGGCTCCGGCCTCGGCGGCGCCGGCGACTCCCGGTGGCAACGGCGTGGGGATGAGCCCCAACTCCGGCGCCGTGGCGGCCGCGATCATCCGCGCCAACGAGGAGCGCGCCTTCCGGTTCTTCGTGTCCAAGGGGCTGACCAAGGTCCAGGCGGCCGGTGTGGTCGGCAACCTCGACCAGGAGTCGGGGATGGACCCCACGATCAAACAGTTCGGGGGCGGCCCCGGTCGGGGCATCGCGCAGTGGAGTGTCGGCGGCCGCTGGGACACGTACGCCGGGGACAACGTCAAGCAGTACGCCGCCGGCCGGGGCACGAGCCGGCTGGCGCTCGGGACGCAGCTCAACTTCATCTGGTACGAGCTGACCAAGTTCTCCTACTACGGGCTGTCGTCGCTGAAGGCCGCGACGACGATCACCGCCGCCGTGGTGGCCTTCCAGGACAAGTTCGAGGGCTGCGGCGACTGCAACACGGCCGCCCGGGTGAGCTACGCCCAGGCGGCCTACACGCGGTACGCCTGAGCCCCGGCGGTTCCCGGGGGCGACGACGTCGGGCGGGCTTGGCATGATGTGGCGTTGACCACCTGTCCCGCTGCGAGGAGACCACCGTGACCGTCGTCGTCGGCTACGTACCGGATGCCACCGGCTTCCTCGCCATCACCGAGGCGGTGCAACAGGCCCGGTTCCGCCAGACCGACGTCGTCATCGTCAACGTCGTCGACGAGTCGGGATTCGTGAAGCCGACCGCCGCCGACGAGCAGGACCTCGACGCCGTCGCCCGCCGCCTCACCGAGGACGGGGTGCGGTTCTCCGTGCGCCACGTCAACCAGGACCGCCGCTTCGCGTCCGACGAGATCCTCAAGGCCGCGGACGAGGTCGAGGCCGAACTCATCGTGGTCGGACTCCAGCGCCGGTCGCCGGTGGGCAAGGCGCTGCTGGGCAGCAACGCCCAGCGCATCCTGCTCGGCGCGACCTGCCCGGTGCTCGCGGTGCGGGCGCCCGAGGACCAGTGACGCGGTGACCGCCCCCCTGCGCCCGGCCGACCGGGAGGGCGAGCTGGCGTGGGGCGACGGCTTCCGCACCTGGTACCGGGTGACCGGCGATCTCGCCGAGGGTGTCCCGCTGGTCGCGCTCCACGGCGGACCGGGTGCGCCGCACGACTACCTGCTGACCGTGGCCGACCTCGCAGTCGGCGATCGCGCCGTCGTCCACTACGACCAGGTCGGGTGCGGACGCTCCACCCACCTGCCCGACCGGCCGACGGAGTTCTGGACGGTGCAGCTGTTCCTCGACGAGCTCGAGGCCGTTCTCGCCGGCCTCGGGATCACCAGCTACGACCTGCTCGGGCAGTCGTGGGGCGGCATGCTCGCCGCCGAGCACGCGGTGCGGCGCCCGGAGGGACTGCGCCGGCTGGTGATCGCCGACTCGCCGGCGTCCATGGCGCTGTGGTCCTCGGAGGCCGCCCGGCTGCGGTCCGAGCTCCCGGGGGACGTCGCCGCCACCCTGACCGAGTACGAGGCCCGCGAGCAGTACGACGCCCCGGAGTACCTCCAAGCGATGCAGGTCTTCTACGACCGCCACGTGTGCCGGGTCGTCCCGAACCCGTCCGAGGTCGCCGCGACCTTCGCGGCGCTGGAGGAGGACCCGACCGTCTACCACACGATGAACGGCCCCACGGAGTTCACGGTGCTGGGATCGTTGCAGGGGTGGACGGTCATCGACCGGCTCGACGCCGTCGCGGTGCCCACGCTGTTGGTCTCTGGGCGGTACGACGAGGCGACGCCCGCCTGCGTGCAGCCGTTCGCGGACGGCATCGCCGACGTCCGCTGGGTCGTGTTCGACGAGTCGAGCCACATGCCGCACATCGAGGAACGCGACCGGTTCACGACCGTCGTCGGCGAGTTCCTCGACGGGCATGACGTCTCCTGAGCGCGAAGTACCCGTGACCACGCCCGGAGCGGGCCGCCTCCAAGGGACCACCCGCTGGACCCGTCAGGTGGCCGCACCGGTCGCGCAGTTCCTGCGGACCGAGTCCGGCAGTGCGGTGGTCCTCGTGGCCGCGATCGTCGCCGCGCTGGTCTGGGCGAACCTGCCGGGCGACAGCTACGAGCGGTGGTGGGAGCTCGACGTCTCGCTGCGCCTCGGCGACGTCGGCGTGACCCGCGACCTGCGCACCTGGGTCAACAGCGGGCTCATGACGTTCTTCTTCCTCGTCGTCGGGCTCGAGGCGCGACGGGAGTTCGACCTCGGTGACCTCCGCGAGCGGCGCCGGTTCCTGCTGCCGTTGTTCGCAGGCGTCCTCGCCATGGCCTTGCCGGTGCTGCTCTACCTCGCGTTCACACTCGGTGGTCCGGGCGCCCGCGGGTGGGGGGTGGCGATGTCGACCGACACCGCGCTCGCCCTCGGCCTGCTCACCCTGGTCGGCCGCCAGGTGCCCGACCGCGTGCGCGTGTTCCTCGTGACGATCTTCGTGGTCGACGACGTCGCGTCGCTGCTGGTCGTGACCGTCGTCTACAGCGAGCACGTCGAGTGGATGCCGCTCGCCCTGGCGGTGCTGTTCTTCGGGTTCGCGCTGGTGGTGAAGTACCTGGGCGTGCGCCGCGGGTGGGTGTACTTCGCCTTCTCGTTGGTGTCGTGGTTCGCGCTGCTCGGCAGCGGGGTGGACCCGATCATCCTGGGCCTGGCCGTCGGGTTGATCGCCGTCGCCTACTCGCCCTCGCGCGACGACCTCGAGCAGGTCAGCGGCCTGTACCGGCTGTTCCGTGAGCAACCGACCCCGCAACTGGCCCGGTCCGCGCGGACGGGCCTGGTGCGGAGCATCTCGCCCAACGCCCGGCTGCTCGACCTCTACCTGCCGTGGAGCAGCTACCTCATCGTGCCGTTGTTCGGGCTCGCCAACGCCGGGCTGGTGATCGACGGGCCGTTCCTCGCCCGGGCGATGGCCTCCCCGGTGGTGTGGGGCGTCGTGGTCGGCTACGTCGTCGGCAAACCCGTGGCCGTCATCGCGACGTCGTGGGCGTTGGAGCGGGCGACCTCCGGACGCGTCCGACCCCAGGTCGGGTGGGCCTCGGTCCTCGGCAGCGGGACGATCGCGGGCATCGGGTTCACCGTCTCGTTCGTCGTGGCCGCGCTGGTGTTCGACGGCGACCGGCTGGCCGAGGCGAAGTTCGGGGTGCTGCTCGCGGC
Source organism: Jatrophihabitans sp. YIM 134969 (assembly GCF_054456675.1). Lineage (NCBI taxonomy): Bacteria > Bacillati > Actinomycetota > Actinomycetes > Jatrophihabitantales > Jatrophihabitantaceae > Jatrophihabitans > Jatrophihabitans sp. YIM 134969. The sequence continues at coordinate 80,666 of NZ_JBTJEQ010000009.1, read as the reverse complement.
GCTGATCGCCTCGTTGGTCACGTGGGTGGTCTTCCGCGTCACGGCGTTGCTGCCGGGCGCCCGACGCGAACGGGCCCTGCTCGGCGACGGCGACCAGATCGTCGATCTGGCCCAGCCGGTCGACCCCGACGTCGACCACGTGCGAGGTCCCGCGGACGCGTCGGTGACCGTGGTCGAGTACGGCGACTTCCAGTGCCCCTACTGCGGGCAGGCCGAGCCGGAGGTCCGGCGGCTGCTCGTCGACACCGACCTGCGGTACGTGTGGCGTCACCTGCCGCTGACCGACGTCCACCCGCAGGCGCACATGGCTGCGCTCGCGGCCGAAGCCGCGGCGGCGCAGGGGAAGTTCTGGGAGATGCACGACCTGATGCTCGACCGGCAGGAGCACCTGCGGATCGCCGACCTTCTCGACGACGCCCGCGAACTCGGCCTCGACACCGACCGGTTCCACGACGACGTCATGAACGGCTCGGGCGTGGCGCGGGTCGCCCGGGACGTCGAGTCCGCCGACGAGTCCGGGGTGGCGGGCACGCCGACGTTCTTCGTCAACGGGGTGCGGCACTTCGGGGCCTACGACGTCGAGACGCTCAAACAGGCCGTCCGCACCGCGCGGATCCGGGCGTCCATCGCGGGTCGCGGCCCCGCCGCCGGGGAGAGCACGTCTGCCGGAGACAGCCCCGCCGCCGGAGAGAGCCCCTCAACCGGAGAGAGCACGGTGGACGCATGACGACCGTCATCGAGGCGGTCGCCCTCGCCCGCGCCGACCAGGGACTCGCGGTGGTGGCCACCGTGCGCGCCGACGGCACCATCCAGTCGACCCTCGTCAACGCGGGAGTCCTCCCGCACCCGGTCACCGGTGAGCAGGCGCTGGCGTTCGTCGCGAGCGGCCGCCACAAGCTCGCGAACCTGCGGGCACGACCGCAGACCGCGTTGACGTTCCGGGAGGGCTGGCGCTACGGCACGGTGGAGGGTCGGGCGGAGCTGATCGGTCCGGACGACCCCGCCGACGGCTTCGATCCCGAGCGGATCCGTCTGCTCCTGCGCGAGATCTTCACCGCCGCCGGCGGCACCCACGACGACTGGGACGAGTTCGACCGGGTCATGCGCGACGAACGCCGTACCGCGGTGGTGGTCACCCCGACCCGCGTCTACGGCACCTGAGCCCGGGCGCCCGCGCCGTCAGAGCCGCGCGCGCAACGCCTTCCGGTCCAGTTTGCCGATGCTCGTGAGCGGCACGGCGTCGACGATCCGGACGTCACGGGGGTACTTCGCGGCCGAGAGCCGTTCGCGGGCGAACGCCACGAGGTCACCAGCGCTGATCGTTGCACCGGGCTGCAGTTGCACGAAGGCCACGACCTCCTCACCCTTGTCGGGATCCGGCCGTCCGACCACCGCGCACACGGCGACGTCGGGATGCGCGATCAGCACCTCCTCCACGTCACGGGGGTAGACGTTGAAGCCGTTGCGGATCACGACGTCCTTGAGGCGGTCGACGATCGTGAGGTAGCCGTGGTCGTCCAGGTGTCCGATGTCGCCGGTGTGGAACCAGCCGTCGCGCAACGCGCCGGCCGTGGCCTCCGGGTCGTTCCAGTACCCGGTCATGAGCGACGCCGACCGCAGGCAGACCTCGCCGTCGACACCCGGGGGTAGCTCCGCGCCCGTGGCCGGGTCGACGACCCGGATCGACATCCCGGGAGCCGCCTGGCCCACCGTCCCCGGCCGGGCGTGGCCCATGCGGTTCACCGTGCCCGAGGCGAAGGTCTCGGAACATCCGTAGCCCTCGTCGATCTCGACGCCCGGCACGCGGCGGCGCCACTGCTCGACGACCTCGGCGGCCAGCGGGGCACTCCCGCTCACCAACCGTTGCAGGGTGCGCAGATCGTACGACTCGAGGGGGAACTGCAGCAGCACCCGCAACATCGTCGGTACGACCGGGCTGGTCTCCACGCCCTCGGCCGCGACCAGGTCGAGCCAGCCGGTCGGGTCGAACCACCGCATGAGCACGGTCCGGCTGGGGCGGGTGGCGTGCAGGGAGGTCGAGGTCACCAGCAGCCCGAAGGCGTGCGCCAGCGGTAGGGGCACCAGGCTGACGTCCAGCGGGGCCTCCTCGCCGGCGGAGACCGCGGCCCAGGCCGCGGCGGAGACCGCGTCCTGGCTCAGCACGACACCCTTGGACCGCCCGGTCGTTCCGCCGGTGTAGAGCAGGGCGGCCGGGTCGGACGGGGGTCGGGTCGTCAGCGCGGCCTCGGCGTGGGCCGCGAGCTCGTCGAAGGCCACGGCCGCGCCGGCGTCACCCGCCACGACCACGGTGGTCGGCAGGCCCGCTGCGGCGGCGGTGACCTTGGGGGCGAACTCCGGCGTGGTGACCACGACCTTCGCCCCGGAGTCGGCCAGGGCGTGCCGGAGTTCGGGCTCGGTCAGCAGGAACAGCAGCGGGGTGACGACCCCGCTGATCCACCACACCGCCCGGTACGTCACCAGTACCTCGGGGCAGTTGGCCATGCACACGGCCACGCGGTCGCCGGGTGCTACCCCCAGCTCGACCAGCCCGCCCGCGACCCGCCGGGCCCACGCGCCGAGGTCGGCCGTGGTGTGTTCGCGACCCTCGAACAGCAGGGTGCTGGTGTCGCCGAAGCGTTCCTCGGCCCGCTCGGCGAGCACGCTCAACGGCGTGCCCTGCGCATCGGTGAGCATGGGAACGGACCGTAGTCCCCGTCACGGCGCGATCGCGGCCCGCGCCACCTATGGTGGGGCCGACAGCAGTGACCAGCAGGGCAGACCGGCCGAGGAGGCACGCGTGGACATCGCGCTCGACGAGGAAGACCTGGCGTTCGCCGAACGCATGCGGGAGTTCTTCACCACCGAGATCCCGGCCGAGATCCGCGCGAAGGGCGCCCGGGGCGAGCACTTCACCGGGGAGGACATGCGCACCTCGCAGCGGATCCTCAACGCGCACGGTCTCGCCGTGCCGCACTGGCCGAAGGAGTGGGGTGGCCAGGACTGGACGCCGGTCCAGCGCCACCTCTACGCGGAACAGATGGCCCTCGCGCACGTCCCGCCGACGATCCCGTTCAACACCGCGATGGTGGGGCCGGTCATCGCCACGTTCGGCAGCGAGCAGCAGAAGGAACGGTTCCTGCCGGCCACGGCCAACGCCGACATCTGGTGGTCCCAGGGTTTCTCCGAGCCCAACGCGGGTTCGGACCTCGCGAGTCTCAAGACCGCCGCGGTCCGCGACGGTGACGAGTTCGTGGTCAACGGCCAGAAGACCTGGACCACGCTGGCCCAGTACGCCGACTGGATCTTCTGCCTGGTCCGCACCGATCCGGGCGCGAAGAAGCAGCAGGGCATCTCCTTCCTGCTCATCGACCAGAACTCACCGGGCGTGACGGTGCGACCCATCCACCTCATCGACGGTGGCTACGAGGTCAACGAGGTCTTCTTCGACGACGTCCGGGTCCCCGCCGACCAACTGGTCGGCGAGGAGAACCACGGCTGGGACTACGCCAAGTTCCTGCTCGGCAACGAGCGGACCAACATCGCCGGTGTCGGGGGCATCAAGGCCCGGGTCCTCCGGATCAAGGAGGTGGCGGCGGCCACCGCGTCGAGCGCGGGCAGCGTGCTCGACGAGCCCTTGTTCCGGGCCCGGCTCACCACGCTCGAGGTGGAACTGACCGCGCTGGAGATGTCGGTGATGCGGGTGCTCTCCCGCGAGGCGAAGGTCGGCCACGGCAAGCCCGACCCGTTGTCGTCGGTGCTGAAGATCAAGGGCTCCGAGCTGCAGCAGCGCGCCACCGAGCTGCTGGTCGACGTCGTCGGCCCGGCGGGTGTCGCGTACCGCGAGAGCGCCGCGGGGGACGACGGTTTCGCCGCCATCAGCGATGCCGCGGTCGAGGCCATGCCCGCCTACTTCAACACCCGCAAGACGACGATCTACGGCGGCAGCAACGAGGTCCAACGCAGCATCATCGCCAAGGCGATCCTGAAGCTCTGACGGAGGAGACGACCATGGACCTCGACCCCACCGAGGAACAGCAGGCGCTCGCGGAGGCGGTCGGCGACCTGCTCGAGAAGCGGTACGAACCCCGTACGCGGCTGGAGTTGCTGGACTCCGAGCGCGGCTGGAGCGAGACGCTCTGGCGCCAGTACGCCGACATGGGCCTGCTCGGCCTCACCGTCGACGAGCAGTACGGCGGCGCCGGGATGGGCACGGCCGAACTCGCCACCGTCGTCGAGCAGTTCGGGCGGGCGCTCGTGCTCGAGCCGTTCCTCGCGACCGTGGTGCTCGGCAGTTCGTTGGTCGCGGCCGTCGGCACCGCAGAGCAGCAGGCCGAGATCCTGCCGGCCGTCGCGGGCGGAACGCTGCTGCTGGCTTTCGCGTGGGCCGAGCCGGGCGCACGGTGGTCGACCGCGGCCCGGGGTGTCACGGCTTCCGAGCAGGGCGGTGGTTGGACCCTGCGCGGCGAGAAGACCGACGTGCTCGGCGGCGACACGGCCGACCGGCTCGTGGTGTCGGCCGCGCTGCCCGACGGCGGGACGGGGTTGTTCCTCGTCGACGCCGCGGACGTCACCCGGTCCGCGCACCCGCAGCAGGACGGGCTGCGCGCGGCCGACATCCGGTTCGACGGCACCGCCGCCAGCCCCCTGGGGTCGGCCACCGACGCCACGGCGGCGATCGACGCCGTCGTGGACCTCGCGACGGCGATGCTGTGCGCCGAGGCGGTCGGCGCCATCGACCGGATGCTCTGGTTGACGGTCGACTACCTCAAGACCCGCGTCCAGTTCGGCACGCCGATCTCCGTGTTCCAAGCGCTGCAGTTCCGCGCCGCGGACATGTACGTGTCGCTGGAGCAGGCGCGCAGCATGGCGCTCATGGCCCGGCTGGCGCTCGAGGGTGACGACGCGGCCGAGCGGCGCCGGGCGGTGCGAGCCGCGAAGGTGCAGGTCGACCAGTCGGCCCGGCACGTCGGCCAGGAGGCCGTCCAGTTGCACGGCGGCATCGGGATCACGATGGAGTACCCGGTCGGTCACTACCTCAAGCGCACGGCCGTCATCGCCAAGACCTTCGGTGACACCGACGGATTCCTCGTCGAGGTCGGCACCGGCGAAGGGCTCATCGCCCCGGCGTGAGGCCTACCCGAGGAGAAGTGGCTCGAGCAGGCGGTGCGGCGAGAGCAGGGCGACGCTGACGGCGTCGGTGCGTCGCCGCACCGCCAGGGACTCCGGCGAGGGGCGGATCTCGAGGTCATCGGCAGGGGGAGTGCCACCGCACGTCGGGCACCCGCCGCCCGCGGCCAGGTCGGTCCCGCACCCGACGTGGCGGAACACCCGGGTGCGTGACGACCCGGCGGCACCCCACTCCATGAGCGCGAACAACGCGGGCCACAGCGAGACGCCGCGGGGGGTCAGCAGGTACTCGTCCCGCCCGCGTGTGTAGGGCTCGCGCCGCAGGATGCCGGCGTCGACGAGGTCACGCAGGCGCGACATCAGCACCGCGCGGGGGATGTCGAGGTGGGCCAGGAAGTCGGTGAACCGGCGGACACCGAAGAAGCAGTCGCGCAGCACGAGCATCGTCCAGCGTTCGCCGACGAGTTCCAGGGCGCGCGCCAGTGAGCACTCCTGCCTCGCGTAGCCCTGCCCCAGCGCCATGCGACGACCGTAACACTGCGGTTCAGTCAATGAACCGAGAACGGCTAGGGTGCGGGACATGTCGTCGCGTGCGGTCGTGCCCCTCGCCGTGGCCGGTACCGGGCTGGCGCTCGTCGCGTTCACCGCGCCGCTCGCGAGCCTCACCGTCACCGCGGTCGACCTCGGCGCCGGACCCTCGGCGCAGACCTGGATCCTCTCGTCGATGAGCCTCGGGCTCGCCGCCGCGCTGTTGCTGTCCGGAGCGCTGGGCGACGACCTCGGGCGGCGCCGTGTGTTCGTGCTCGGCGGCGTCGTCGCGGCGCTCGGCGCCGCGCTGTGCGCCGCCGCCCCCGGACCCGTGCTGTTCGTCGTCGGTCGGGTGGTCGAGGGGATCGGTGGTGCGGCCGTGATCGCGTGCAGCCTCGGGCTCATCGGTCACGTCGTGCCCGCCGGACCGGAACGGGCGCGGGCGGCCGGCGCGTGGGGTGCGAGCGTCGGCGCCGGGATCGCCGTCGGCCCGATCCTCGTCGCAGCCTTCGCCGAGTTCGCGAGCTGGCGCCTCGCGTACGTCGTGATCGGTGTCGCCGCGCTGGGCGTGGCGGTCCTCGCGCAGACCCGTCTGGCCGAGTCCCGGGCCGATCAGCCGAAACCCGTCGACCTACTGGGCATGCTGCTGCTCGCCGCGGCGCTGGCCCTGCTGCTCGCGGGCCTGGTCGAGGGTCGGGGCGGCTGGACACGGCCGCAGACGCTCGTGGAGCTGGTCGTGGCCGCGGTGCTCGCGGTCGCGTTCGTCGCCGTGGAGCGACGCCGCGTCTCGCCCATGCTCGACCTCGGGCTGTTCCGCCGCCACGCGTTCCGCGCCGTGACGCTGGCCGCGCTCGTCACCGGTCTGTCGGTCATCGCGTTGATGTCGTACCTGTCGACGTTCCTGCAGCGGGGACTCGGCAGCTCCGGACCGGTCGCCGCGGCGATGATGCTGCTGTGGTCGGTGACCAGCGTGGTGTTCGCGCTGGCGGCGCGGAGGCTGCCAACCCGCTTCGGCGGGTGGCAGCAGATGGTCGCGTCGCTGCTGCTGATCGGAATCGGCGAGTTGCTGCTGGTCTTGGTCGACGTCGGGAGCGGGCTCCTCGTGTTCGTGCCCGGTCTGCTGCTCGCCGGTGCCGGCAGTGGTGTCCTCAACGCCGCGCTCGGACGGGAGGCGGTCGCGAGCGTTCCGCCGGACCGCTCCGCCATGGGCAGCGGTGCCAACAACACCGCGCGTTACCTCGGGTCCGCGGTCGGGGTGACCGTCGTGGTGACGGTCGTCGCGGCCGGCTCCGGCGCGACACCCGCCGCGGCCCTGGTCGACGGCTGGGACCACGCCGCGCTCGTCACGGCCCTGCTCTCGTTCGCCGGGGCGATCGTGGTGGCCCTGCGCCGACGGGACCGGGCCGTGGCTCCGGCGCCGGTGGCGGCGCCGTGACCACCTCGGTCGACGACGCGGCGCTCGTCCACCCGGTCTGGTCGTCACTCACCGGTCCGCACGCGGGGTTCGCCCGGGTGCGCGGCGCCGCGCGCCGGTACCCGGGAGCGGTGAGCGTGCTCGCCGCCGTGGCACCTGACGCCGGCCCCGAGGTCTGGGCGGACCTACGCACCCTGCAACAGTCCGACGAACGCACGGTCCTGTTCGGCCCGGAACCCTGGGGCGCGCACCCGCCGCCGGGCTGGCGCATCGACCGCGAGTTCCACGGCCTGCAGCTGGCGGCAGGTGACGACGTGGCGGGCGGACCCGATCCGGACGCCGTCGCGCTCGGCGAGTCCGACGTCCCTGAGATGCTCGACCTCGTCGCCCGTACCGAACCCGGACCGTTCGGGCCGCAGACCCACCGCATGGGCCACTTCGTCGGCATCCGCGACGCGCGTGACGGCCGGTTGCTGGCCATGGCGGGGGAGCGGCTGCACCCGAGCGGCTGGGTCGAGATCAGTGCAGTGTGCACCGATCCCGCCGCGCGCGGCGTCGGCCTCGGGCGGCGGGTGATCGGCACCGTGGTCGCGGGGATCCGTGACCGTGGCGACCGACCGTTCCTGCACGCCGCCGGCACCAACACCGGTGCGATCAGGCTCTACGAGCACCTCGGGTTCGTCGCCACACGCCGGATGTGGTTCACGGTGCTGGCGTGAACCCGGCGTCGCGCCCGGTGTTCGTCAGCGCCGGGTGCAGCGCGGGGTCATGAGGTCCAACGGCTGCCAGTCACCCCCGTCACGCGAGTCGGTACCGAAGCGCAGCGCGAGCGCCCCGAAGGCGGCGAACACCAGGAAGACGACCAGGACGATGACCATGCCGTCATCGTCGATCTCACGCTGCGCCGGTCACCAGTGGCAGAACTGCCCGGCGTCGGGCATTTCCTGCCACACTGTCGGCATGCTGCGCAACGTGGTCGCGCTCGTCGGTTCGTTCGTCCACCCCTTCGAACTGGGCGTGGTCTGCGAGGTCTTCGGGCTCGACCGGTCCGAGGACGGTCTGCCCGTGTACGACTTCGCGGTGTGCACGGCCGAGCCCGGGATGGTCGCCACCCACGCCGGGTTCTCGATCGAGGTGACCGAGGGTCTCGACCGTGTGGCCGCGGCCGATCTCGTCACGATCCCTGCCTGGTCGAGCCAGGACCTGCCGCCGCCGCCCGAGGTGGTCGAGGCGTTGCGGGCCGCGGTCGCCCGGGGCGCCCGGATCCTGACCGTCTGCTCCGGGGTGTTCCTGCTCGCCGCGAGCGGGCTGGTCGACGGCCGTCGGGTCACCGTGCACTGGCGCCACGCCGCCGACCTCCACGAGGCCTTCCCGGCGCTCGAGATCGACTGCGACGCGCTCTACGTCGTCGACGGCCCGATCGTCACCAGCGCCGGTACCGCCTCCGGGATCGACGCGTGCCTGCACCTGGTGCGCACCGAGCAGGGAGCCGCCGTGGCCAACGCCGTCGCGCGGCGGATGGTGGTGCCGCCCCACCGCACGGGTGGGCAGGCGCAGTACATCGAGGCGCCGGTCGTCGGGGTCGACGACCGCGACGCCCTCGGCGGGGTCCTGCAGTGGTCGATGGAACGCCTGCACGAGCCGATCGCCGTCGAGGATCTCGCGGCCCGCGCGCTGATGTCACCGCGCACGTTCGCCCGCCGCTTCAAGGACTCCACCGGGACCACGCCGCACCAGTGGTTGCTCGAGCAACGCCTGCTGCGCGCGGAGTCCCTGCTCGAGGAGACCGACCTGCCGATCGAGCAGGTCGCCGAACGGGTCGGCTTCGGCGCGGCCGACACGCTGCGTCACCACTTCGCGCGGCGCCGCGGGGTCGGTCCGCTCGCCTACCGGCGGACCTTCCGGGCGGGCGCGGCGTCGTAGTCCGCAGTCGCGTGCGTCAGCCGGCGTCGAGCCGGTCGGCCGCGGCGTGCAGTGACCGGACCACGGTGGCACTGCGGGCGCCGAAGGCGTCGGTCAGTTCCGCCTCGATCGGCGCGATGACCGCCCTCGCGCGGTGGATCAACCGGGTGCCGCTCGCGGTGAGGCGGGTGGGAACCGCGCGGCCGTCGACGGCCGCGTAGTCACGTCGCACCAACTCCCGCTCCTCGAGTCCGCGCAGCAGGACGTTCATCGACTGCCGCGACACGAACGCCCCCCGGGCCAGTTCGGCGTTCGAGATGCCCGGTCGCTGGGCGAGCAGTTCCAGGCACGAGTACTGGGAGACCGTCACGCCCAGGGGTCGCAGGTCGCGCTCCATGCGGGCGTGCAGGGCAGCCTGCGCCCGCTTGATCGCGTACCCGGCCAGAGCGTCGACGGCGGTCGCTTGACTCATGTCAACATTCTGACATACAGTCAGCAATGTCAGGATGTTGACATCAAGAGCAGGAGCACACCATGACCGTTCACGGACCCGACTTCATCGCCCTGCAGGTGCGCGATCTCGCCGCCGCGGCGTCGTTCTACGAGCAGCACCTGGGCCTACGCCGTGACCCGGCCGGGCCGCCGCACGCCGTGGTCTTCGCGACCCGCCCGGTCGCGTTCGCCCTCCGGGAGCCGCTGCCCGGCGTCGACCTCGCCGCGCTCGAACACCCCGGCACCGGCGTGGTGCTGTGGCTCGCTGCCGACGACGCCGAGGGCCTGCACGACACTCTGCGCGACGCCGGCGTCGAGATCGTCACCCCGCCCGCCGACAGCCCGTTCGGACGCGTGTTCACCTTCCGCGACCCCGACGGGTACGCCGTCACCGTCCACGACGCCGCCTGACCCCGGGAGGCCCGGGGGAGAACCTGCCCGGGGGAGAACCTGGTGAGTGGTCACCTTCCCCCGTGAGTGGGCGGAAACTTCTGACCACTCGACGGGAGAGGCGCCCACTCACCGGTCAGAGGAGGGTGAGGTGAGGCAGGGCGGAACGGATCGTCAGACGCGGCTGAGGCGGTCCGGCGTGGGGCGGCTGCGCGCGCGGGGTGACCGCACGGCGGCCGCGACCCCGAGGACGACCGCCGCCAGTGCCGCGCCGAGGGCCGCACCCAGGCTGTTGGCCACGACGTCGTCGAACGAGCCGATGCGGGTGGTGAGCGTCGACTGCCAGCACTCGATCGCGAACGACAGACCCGCGAGACCGACGGCCGCGAGCACCGGCCGACGCAGCAGCAGGGCCAGGAACAGACCGGCCGGCAGGAACAGCGCGACGTTGGCCGGGCCGTCGCTGTTGCGGAACCACCCGGTCAGGGCCGAGCGGTGCGGTTGGACGTTCGTGACGATGCTGTGCAGGGCACCGGTCTCGAAGCCCAGGTTGCTCCAGCCCCCGAACGGGGTGATGGTGAGCCCGACCGCCACCGCGAGCGCCACACCGGTCGCCGCGGCGAGCAGTCGTCGTCGGGGCAGCACCAGTGCGAGCAGGACGCCGGCGGCGGCGAGGAGCAGCACGGTCGGCAGCGCCGAGAAGTCGTGCACCAACAGACGTTCGGGGTGGACGAGCAGGGAACGGCTGTACGGCATCGCTCCAGTGGACCGGAGCGGGCCGTGAGGGACCTGAGCGGCTCAGCCGGTCGCTACCGTGCCGGGGTGGCCCGCCTGTCCGAGGACGACGTCCTCGAGTTCGTCGAGACCGTCCCCCGTGGGCGGGTCGTGACGTACGGCGACATCGGCGACCACCTCGGTGACCGCGGGCCGCGGGCGGTGGCCCGGGCGCTGTCGCAGCACGGCGGCGCGGTGCCGTGGTGGCGGGTGGTGCGGGCCGACGGCAGTTGCGCCGAACCCGTCCGTACCCGCCAACTCGAGCACCTGCGCTCGGAGGGGGTGCCGTTCCGCGGCGACCGCGTCGACCTCACGGCGGCGCGGTGGGACGGCTTCAGCCCGGCTTGACCGCCTGCAGGGTGTACGTCAACGGCACCCGCTCGCGTCCCTCCTTCAGGAACCACTCGTCGAGCTCGTCGTCCTTGACCATCTGGCCGGGCAGCGGCTCCCACGGGACGCTGTCGTGCTCCTCCAGCATCGTGAGCTGCAGACCGGCGTCGAGCAGGGCGGTGACGATCTCACCGAAGCCGTGGTTCCAGCTCATGGACCGGGTGTGCTGCAGGTCGCGGTCGACCTCGACGTAGCTCCCCGGTTCGTCCCAGACCAGCGGCTCGCGCTGGTGGAAGTAGGGGTAGCGCAGGACGAGCAGGTCGTCGTCGCGGCTGTCCTCCACGGCCCACATGGCGGGGTGGCCCTCCCGTAGGAACAGCCGACCGCCCGGCGTGAGCAGGTCCGCCACCACCCGGGCCCAGCGGGTGATGTCCGGCAACCAGCACAACGCGCCGATGCCCGTGAACACCAGGTCGAACGACCCCCGCGGCACCAGGTCGGCGGCGGCGTAGACGTCGCCCTCGACGAACGCGACGTCGGCGCCCGCGTCCGCGGCGATGCGGCGGGCCTCGGCGATCGAGGCACCCGAGAAGTCCAGGCCGGTCATCGAGGCACCGAGCCGGGCGAGCGAGATGGTGTCGGTGCCGATGTGGCACTGCAGGTGGACGCCGGTGAGCCCCCGCAGGTCGCCCAGGCGCGGGACGTCGAACCGGACGACGTCGGACAGGAAGGTGGGGTCCTCCGCGAACTGCTGCACCTTGTAACCCGGGCTCGCGGAGTGCGCCGGTGCCCGCTCGTCCCAGTGGGCCCGGTTGACGTCGCGGTAGTCCTCGGTGGTGGTGGCGGTGTCCTCAGGCATGACGGCAGCGTGACACGGCCCGCTTGTCGGACGCTTGCGTTTTCCCGCCGCAGGCCACGCCGCCGGCCCCGCCGTCCGGCCGAGGCTGCCGCCGGAACTGTCGGAGCCCGGTGATCTGATGAGGACATGACCCGCCCCGCGCTCTCCGCGCCGCGCTACCGGCTGGTGCGCCCGCCGGTGCCGCGCGCCGTCGCGCCGGCGCTCGACGCCGACCAGCGCGCGGTCGTCGAGCACGCGGGCGGGCCGCTGCGGGTGCTCGCCGGGCCCGGCACCGGCAAGACGACGACCCTCGTCGAGGCGGTCGTCGACCGCATCGTCCACCGCGGTGTCCCGGTCGACCAGGTCCTCGTCCTCACCTTCGGCCGCCGCGCCGCGGCCGAACTGCGCGACCGGATCACCGCACGGCTGGGCCGCACGGTCCGCGAACCGGTCGCCCGCACGATCCACTCGTACGCGTACGGCATCCTGCGTCTGGCCGCACTGCGGGCGTCGCGCACCGGCGACCCCGTGCCGTCGCCCCGGCTGCTGCTCGCGTCCGAGCAGGACGTCTTCCTCCGCGAGCTCCTGGTCTCCCCGGAGGTGCCCGTCGGCTGGCCCGCCGACCTGCTGCCCGCCGTCACCACCACCGGCTTCGCGGGCGAGCTGCGGGACTTCTTCGCCCGGGCCGCCGAGCGTGGCCTCGACGCGGTCGAGCTGGACCTCCTCGGTCGCACCCACGGGCGTGCCGACTGGCGGGCCGCCGCCCGCCTGTACCAGCAGTACCGCGACGTCACGGCCCTGCAGCGGCCGGGCGTCTTCGACAGCGGCGAGCTGGTGAGCTCGGCGATCGACGCGCTCGAGTCCGACCGGAAGCTGCTCACCGAGGAGCGGGCGCGGCGCCGCCACGTGTTCGTCGACGAGTACCAGGACGTCGACCCGTCGCAGGCCCGGCTCCTGCGCCTGCTCGCCGGCGGTGCCGCCGAGTTCGTGGTCGTCGGCGATCCCGACCAGTCCATCTACGCGTTCCGCGGCAGCGAACCGCGGGCCCTCGCGGACTTCGCCATCGACCTCGGCCAGATCGTCGACGACGTCGCGCTGCGCACCAGCCGGCGGGCGGGCAGCACCCTGCTCGCGGGCAGCCGCCGGGTCGCGCGTGCGCTCGGCCACGACTCCCCGCACCACGCGCTGGTCGCCGCGCCGGGCGTACCGCCGGGGGAGACCTCCGTGCGTGTCTACCGCTCCGGTGCCGACGAAGCCGCCGCGGTGGCCGCCGAGTTCCGCCGCGCCCACCTCGACCACGGTGTGCCCTGGTCGCGCATGGCGGTGTTGACGCGCTCGGTCGCGAACTCCGGCCCGGTGCTGCGGCGCGCGCTCGTCACGGCGGGCGTCCCGGTCGAGGTCGTCGGCGACGACACCCCGCTCGCCGAGGCGGGGGTCGTCGACGCGCTGCTCACCGCCCTGGAGTACGTCACCGCCGAGGGCCGGGCCGACGACGCTTCCGACGATCCCGCGAACGCCTCGGCCGGTGCGCCCGGGTGGCTCGCCGCGGCCGACTCCACCGTCGAGTCCCTGCTGCTCGGTCCGCTCGCCCGGGCCGACGTGCTGGCCGTCCGGCGGTTGCGGCGTTGGCTCGCCCGTTCCGCGGGCACCCGGCCGGACGACCTGCCGCCCGGGCACCTGGCGATGCTGGTCGACCGCCCCGAGTACGCCCGGCAGGTGCCGTTCGGGGCGCAGCGTCCCGTGGCCGCCCTCGCCGCGGTGCTCGCCGCCGGCCGGGCCGCGGGCCTCGATCTCGAGTCCGTGCTCTGGGCGCTCTGGGAGGCCAGTGGGCTCTCGGGTCGGTGGGAACGGCAGAGCGTGTCCGGTGGCCTCGCGGGCCAGGCCGCCGACCGTGAGCTGGACGCCGTGGTCGAACTGTTCGACGCCGCCGCGCGGTACACCGACGCCATCGACGCCGGCACCGTGGGTGGGTTCCTGGAGAGCGTCCGCGCCCAACTGCTGCCCGTGCACCGCCCGGCCGGTGCGAACCCCGACGTCGTCCGCCTGCTCACCGCCCACGCCGCGAAGGGGCTGGAGTGGGACCGGGTGTGGGTGGCCGGCGTCCAGGAGGGCGCGTGGCCCGATCTGCGTCGGCGCGGCACGGTGCTCGGCACCGACGTCCTCACCGACATCGTCGCGGGGCAGCACACGGCGAACACCGACCACGTCGCGATCGCCCTCGCCGAGGAACGTCGCCTGTTCTACGTCGCGGTCACGCGCGCCCGGGAACGTCTCGTGGTCTCGGCCGTGGCCGATGCCGAACAGGCACCGTCACGGTTCCTCGCCGAACTCGACCCTCTGCCCGAGCCCGACACCGGCTCCGTCGACGTGCCGGAACGACCCGTGACGGCGCCGCCGCGCGGGTTGCACCTCGCCGCGCTGGTCGCGGAGCTGCGTGCCGTGGTCACCGACCTCGACGCCCCGGACCCCGACCGGGCCGAGGCGGCCGCGGAACTGGCGCGGCTCGCCGCTGCCGGGGTGCCCGGCGCCGACCCGGCGTCGTGGTGGGGCCTCGACCCGCTCTCCACCGACGGCCCGGTGCGCGACCCTGTCGACGGCCCGGTCCGCATCAGCCCGTCGAAGCTCGAGGCGTACCAGCGGTGCCAGCTGCAGGCGTTGCTCGGCGAACTGGGCGCCCGTGACGGTGAACCGTCCACCTCGGCCTCGCTCGGCACCGTCGTCCACGCCGTCGCGTCCCAGGCACCCGATCTCGCCGACGTCCCCGACCTCGAGCGGCGCCTGGACGCCGTGTGGGACCTGCTCGACTTCGACGCGCCCTGGCACGCCCGCGCCACCCGCGGCGCCGCGTCGGAGTTCCTCACCCGCCTCGCCGGGTGGTTCAGCCGCACCCGGTCCGACCTCACGGTGCTCGGCACGGAGATCCCGATGGCCGTCCCGGTCGGCGACGACGCCGAACTGCGCGGGCAGGTCGACCGGCTGGAGCTCGACGCCGAGGGACGCACGGTCGTCGTCGACCTCAAGACCACGTCGTCCAAGCCCAGCAAGGACGAAGTCGCCGCGCACCAGCAGCTGGCCGCGTACCAACTCGCGGTGAGCCTGGGGGCGTTCGACTCCGTCCCGGGCGCCACCCGCGTGCCGGGCGGAGGTCTGCTGGTCCAGCTCAACCCCAAGGTCGGCGGGAAGGAGCCCGAACAGCGGCAGGAACCGCTCACCGACGTCGCCCCCGTGACCGAGGCGGTCACCGGTCTCGCGCGGGTGCTGCGTGGGTCGCGGGTGCTCGCCACCGTCAACGAGGGTTGCGACCGCTGCCCGGTCCGCGACTGCTGCCCGGCGGTCCCCACCGGCCGGCAGGTGACCTCGTGACCGCCGTGCGGGTGGTGTCGGCGCTCGACCTCGCCGAGATCTTCGACCCGGCTTCGCCGAAGCGACCGACCGGGGAACAGCGCGAGATCATCGAGTCACCGCTCGCACCGGCCGCCGTGGTCGCCGGCGCCGGATCCGGCAAGACCGAGACCATGGCCACCCGCGTGGTCTGGCTGGTGGCGAACGGGCTCGTGGCCCCCGAACGCATCCTGGGCCTGACCTTCACCCGCAAGGCCGCAGCGGAACTCGCCGAGCGCGTGCGGCGTCGACTGGCGGCGTGGCGTTCGGTGCAACCCGGCCCGGTGCCGCTCGGCGAACCGACGGTGTCGACCTACGCGGCGTACGCGGGCCAACTGGTCTCCGAACACGCGGTGCGGCTCGGCCGGGAACCGATGGCGCGACTGCTGTCCGCGGCGTCGGACTGGCAGGTCGCGCGCGACGTCGTGGGCCGGTGGGACGGCGTGGCGCCCGAGGCGTTCGGCACTCCCGCCACGGTGGTCAAGCTGCTGATGGCGTTGTCGGGGCGGATGTCGGACCACCTCGTCGACCCCGCCGACGTCGTCCGGATCGGCGCTGACCTCGCTCGTCTCGTCGAGGCGTTGCCGGCGGGGGAGAAGACCCGCAGTCCCTACCCGAAGGGGACCGGTGACATCGCGGGCATCGTCGCCCGCCGGGCGGCGCTCGTGCCGTTGGTCGAGGAGTTCACCCGCGCCAAGGAGGCCGGGCGCGCCCGCGACTTCGCCGACGAGATGACCCTGGCGGCCCGGCTCGCCGCGATCGACGTCGTGCGCGCCGCGGAGCGGGAGCGGTACGGCGCGGTGCTGCTGGACGAGTACCAGGACACCGGGTTCGCGCAGGTCGAGATGCTGCGGCGGCTGTTCGACTCCGGGCACCCCGTGATGGCGGTCGGTGACCCGTTGCAGTCGATCTACGGCTGGCGTGGTGCGAGCACCGGGACGATGACCGGGTTCGCGCCGACGTTCCGGCACGAGGACGACACTCCCGCCACGGTCTTCCGCCTGCAGACCAGTTGGCGCAACGACCGTGCGGTCCTCGACGTCGCGAACCGCATCGCCGGACCGTTGCACGATCCCTCGATCAGCGTCGAGTTGGCCGCGCGTGGCACCGCCGGTCCGGGCACCGTACGGGTGGTCCGCACCGAGTCGGTGCTGGCCGAGGCCGAATGGGTGGCCGAGGCCCTGCAGACCACCTGGGACACCCTGCCCCCGGGCACGCGCACCGCGGCCGTGCTGGTCCGCAAGCGGTCGCAGATCCCGTTGCTGGAGCAGGCGTTGCGGTGGCGCGGGCTGCCGGTCGAGGTCGTCGACCTCGGGGGACTGCTCACCGTCCCGGAGGTCGCCGACGTCTACGCGACCCTGCAGGTGGTGGCCGACCACACGGCCGGCGCCGCGTTGGCACGGTTGCTCACCGGCGCGCGCTGGCGCATCGGTGTGCGCGACCTGCAGGCGCTGCAGCAACGCGCGCGGTGGCTGCTCGCCGACCGGCGGGCACCGGACGCCCCCGTCCATGTCGGTGCGGTCGTCGCCGACGCCGACGCCGGTACCGACAAGGACCCGCTCGGCGAGGCCACGCACCTGGTCGAGGCGCTCGACGACCTCGGACCCGAACAGGCCTACTCGCCGGAGGGTCACCGGCGCCTGGTGGTGCTGCAGGCCGAACTGCGCCGGTTGCGGGCGCGGGCCGCCGCGCCGTTGCCCGAACTGGTCGCCGACATCGAACACACCACCGGTCTCGACGTCGAGGTCGCCGCCCGGCCCGACGTCCACGGCCGGCCCGACCGTGGCCGGGCCCACCTCGACCGCTTCCTCGCCGAGGTCACCCGTTTCGCCGACGAGGTGGACCACGCCACGCTCGCCGGTTTCGTCGCCTTCCTCGCCGCCGCCGAGGAGGAGGAGAACGGCTTGGGGGCCGGCGAGGTCGAGGTCGACCCGGAACGGGTGCAGGTGCTCACGGTCCACGGGTCCAAGGGCCTGGAGTGGGACGTCGTCGCCGTGCCGGGGCTCGTCGAGCAGGTGTTCCCGGGAGCCAAGGTCGACGACGACTGGGTGAAGGCCCCCGCCCACCTGCCCGACTCCCTGCGCGGGGACGCCGACCACATCCCCCACCTCGACCTCTCGAACGTTGCATCGCGCAACGATGTCGGCGACCGTGTCAAGCGCTACCACGACGCCCTGCGTGACCGCCGCCGTGAGGAGGAGCGCCGGCTCGCCTACGTGGCCGTCACCCGCGCCCGGTCCACCCTGCTGGCCTCGGGGTACGTGTGGGACCACACCACGAAACCGCGCGGCGTCTCGGAGTTCCTGGAGGAGATCCGGGCGACGGTCGGCGAGGCCGAGATCTGGTGCGAGGACGCCGACGTCCCGGAGAACCCCGCTGCTGCCCGTGTGGTCGAGACCCACTGGCCGTTCGATCCCCTCGGTCAGCGACGGCCGGCCGTCGAGTCCGGCGCCGCGCTGGTGCGCGCGGCCGTGGCCGCCGCCCGGGCCGGTCGGGCGCCCGCGCCGGTGTCCGACCGCGCGCAGCTCTGGGCGCACGACGCCGACCTGCTGTTGGCCGAACGCGACCGGCTGGCCGAGGGACGCGTGGTCGAGGTCGACATGCCGGCCCACCTGTCGGTGTCGGCGCTGGTCGCGTTGCGCCGCGACCCCGACGCGCTCGCCCGCTCCCTGCGGCGCCGCATGCCGACCCGCCCGAACCTGCGCGCCCGCCGCGGTACCGCCTTCCACCAGTGGCTGGAGCAGCGCTGGTTGCCCAAGGCCGACGCCCTGCTCGACGTCGACGAACTCCCCGGCGCGGCCGACGAGTCCGTGACCACCAGCGGCGCCACCGAGCTCGCCGCGCTGCGGGCGGCCTTCGAGGCCAGCGCGTGGGCCGACCGCGAGCCGCACGCGGTCGAGGTGCCGTTCGAGATGCTGGTCGGAGGTCGGGTCGTGCGAGGGCGGATGGACGCCGTGTTCCTCGAACCGGACGCGACTGGTGCAGGGAGCAACGATCGTTGGCTGGTCGTCGACTGGAAGACCGGCCCGCCGCCCAGCGGTGAGGGCGCGGCTGCCGCCGCCGTCCAGCTCGCGGCCTACCGGCTGGCCTGGGCCGACTTGCAGGGTGTGCCGGTCGAACGGGTCGACGCCGCGTTCCACCACGTCCTCGCCGACGTCACCGTTCGTCCGGCCGACCTGCTCGACGCCGACCAGTTGCACGCCCTGCTCGCCGGTGTCGACGACGGTCCCGACCCGGGGGAGGGGGACCCGCGTGGCGACGTCGGCTGAGGTCCGGCGGCTGGTCGGGGCCGACCCGCGCCCCTGATCCGTTTTCCTACCGATTCACCAGGGTAAGCTCGCAGCGGCTCGTTCCCGTCTCCGAGGTGGTCCGTGTGGCGCTTCCCGACGTCCTCATCATCGGCTCGCCCAAGGCAGGGTCGACCGCGCTGCACGCTGCGCTCGCGCTCCACCCGCAGCTGGCGGCGTCGACCGTGAAGGAGCCGAAGTACTTCCTCTGCGCCGACGCCCCGCCCGACCGCGCCTTCCAGCGCGGACCGGGGGACCGGCACAGCTCCCGTGAGTGGGTGTGGAGGCGGGAGGACTACGAGGCGCTGTTCGACACCGCGCCTGCCGGCACCCTGAGGTTCGAGAGCACCCCGTTCTACCTGTGGGACCGCGCGGCCCACGTGCGGATGGCGCGCGCGGTGCCGGACGCCAAGTTGCTCGCGGTGATCCGCGACCCCGTCGACCGCGCGTTCTCCAACTGGACCCACCTCTGGGCCGACGGCCTCGAACCCGAGGCGGACTTCCTCACGGCGGTCGCGGCGGAGGAGGACCGGGTCGCACGCGGGTGGGCGCCGTTCTGGCGCTACGTCGACCTCGGCCGGTACGGCGGGCAGTTGCGGCACCTGTTCCGGCACTACCCGCCGGCCCAGGTGAAGGTCGTCCGCTACAAGCGGTTGGTCGACGAACCCGTGGAGACCCTCGACGACATCTGCCGGTTCCTCGGTGTCGACACCGGGGTGCTCTCGGAGATCCCGCGGTCCAACCTCGGCCGGTGGGCGCCCGACACCCCGGTGAACAGCGTCCTGCGCCGAGCGGTGCGTGCCGGCGCGAGTGTGGGCCAGTGGGCGCACCCCGGCGTCTGGCGCGCCGCCGAACGCCGCGTGCTGCGGGTGCTGCAGCGTGGCGACGCGCCGCGGCCCACCCTGTCGGCGGCGGACCGCCGGACCCTGCTCCCGCGGTTCGCCGAGGACAACGCCCTGCTGTGCGACCTGCTCGGTGACGACTACGCGGACTGGATGTCCGGCGTCGGTCGCGGGACCTTCACCGTCCGGAGGTCGTGAGCGCCGTCCGGGCCGGTGGTCTCGATGTAGAGGCGCAACCCGTCCGGCTCGGTGACCACGCTCGCGTACCGCAACGCCTTGCCGACCGCGGCGGGCCACGGCCCCTGCACCGAGATCAGCCGCCCGGGGGAGTCGCCGACCGCGACACCGGTGCGTTCGCGCCAGTTCTCCTCGGCGCTGCGGCGGCCGTCGTAGAGCGCCCAGAACCGGCCGTCCTCCCGGACGACGTCGGCGAGCCGGGTGCCGCGGGCGTCCCACGTCTCGGGCACCGGGCCGAGCGCCTCACCCTGCAGGTCCCACGCGAGGCCGTCCTCGCTGGTGGCGTACCAGGTGGTCATCCGGTCCGCGCGATCGTCACCCTCGTCGAGGGGGTGCCGGCACGCCCACATCTGCCAACTGCTGGCTGACGGGGATTCGGCGGTGGTGTGGCCGCTCGCCGGGTGGTGCACCACGACGTCCTTCCAGGCCGTGTCGGCGTCGCCCGGCAGCACCACCGTGCGCGTGCCGGAGGGCAGGCCCGCGACGGTGTCGGCGTCGACGGCCTCCACCCACCAGTGCTTGGAGTTCGGCGTCGAACACGAGACGTAGAGCCGCCACCCGCCGTCCGGTCGCCGCACCAACGCGGGGCGTTCCAGCGAGGCGCACTCGAACTGCGCGGCGGTGACGGTCGCGACCGTCTCGAAGTGCTCGCCGTCCTCGGACCGGGCGACGACGTTGGCGTACCCGCGCCCGCGGTCGACCGGGCGGCGCAGCCGGTAGGCCAGCCAGTACGTGCCGTCCACGTACACCGCGCTCGGGCCGCCGGCCCAGAAACCCTCGCCCGGGCCGGGGGCGTGGACCACGACCGGGGCGTCGTCGACGGTGGTCAGGGCCGCGGCGAAGTCGGTCACGGAACAAACCTATCGACCCGGCCGTTCGGTCATCTGTACGCTGGGGTGTAGCAGCACACCCAGCGGCTGCCGGCCCGCGCCAGCGGGCTGATCGGATCGGCGTGAGATCTGATGTTCACCAGGTCCCCGATCGACTGTCATCTCCCGGCAACACGGATCCGCGACTCTTCGGGAGTCGTGCGATGCGGCATACGCCGGGACCGCAAGGAGAAGGAGTACGTCATGACTGACGACAACGGTGGCTACGGCCCCTGGGACGACTGAGGTCGCCCGCGAGCGCATCCCGCGCTCGCCCCACACGTGAGACCGGACGGCCGGGGAGCACACGCTCCCCGGCCGTTCGCCGTCCCGCTAGCGTGGCGGGCGTGACCGCACCCACGACCGTCCGCGAGTACGTGCAGGCCCACCGCGCCGACCTGCTCGAGTTGCTCGACGCCTGGCTCCGGATCCCCGGCATCAGCGCCCAGCCCGAGCACGCCGACGACGTCCGCCGCAGCGCCGCGTGGTTCGAACAGGCCTGCCGCGACGTCGGGTTCCCGACCGTGGAGATCTGGGAGACCGCGGGGATGCCGACCGTGTACGCGGAGTGGCGGAGCGCCGACGCCGACGCCCCCGTCGTGCTCGTCTACGGCCACCACGACGTGCAGCCGGTCGACCCGATCGAGCTGTGGCACGCCGACCCGTTCGACCCGACCGTCGAGGGTGACCTGCTCAAGGCCCGCGGCGCGTCCGACGACAAGGGTCAGTTGCTGTTCCACCTGCTCGCGATCCGCGCCCACCTCGCCGCGACCGGACGGGACACGCCGGCCGTCACGCTGAAGTTCCTCATCGAGGGCGAGGAGGAGTCCGGCAGCCCGAACTTCGAGGACCTGCTCGCCGAGCGCCGCGACCGGCTCGCGTGCGACGTCGTCGTCATCACCGACACCGGCATGCTCGCGCCCGACGTCCCGAGCAGCGTCACCGGCATGCGGGGGATGGTCACCGGTGAGCTGAAGTTCCACGGCCCGGACCTCGACCTGCACTCCGGCGTCTTCGGCGGCGCGGTGCCGAACCCCGCCACCGCCGTCGCCGAGTTCGTGGCCAAGCTGCACGACGCCGACGGCCGGGTCGCGATCCCCGGCTTCTACGACGACGTCCTCGACCTCACCGCCGAGGAGAAGGCCCTGTTCGCGAAGGTGCCCTTCGACGAGGACGGGTTCCTCACGGTCAGCAAGTCCCGGGCGTTGGTCGGCGAGGCCGGTCAGTCGACGCTGGAACGCATCGGCGCCCGCCCGACCGCCGAGGTCAACGGCATCGGTGGCGGCTACCAGGGTCCCGGCAACAAGACGATCATCCCGTCAGACGCCTTCGTGAAGCTGTCGTTCCGGTTGGTCGCGAACCAGGACCCGGCGGCGATCATGGCCGCGGTCGAGGACTTCACCCGCGCGAACGTCCCGACCGGCATCCAGGTCACCGGCGACTGGGAGGGCGACGGCGTCAAGGCGTGCGTCGTGCCCATCGACACCGCGGCCTACCGCGACCTCACCGCCGCCATCAGCGAGGCCTGGGACGGCGCCGAGGTGCTGCCCACCCGGGAGGGTGGCAGCGGACCGGAAGCCGCCATCGCCGAGGTCATCGGACGCCCGTTGGTCTTCCTCGGCGTCGGCCTGCCCGACGACCAGATCCACGCGCCGAACGAGAAGGTCAACATCTCCATGCTGCTGAAGGGCGCCGAGGCCGCCGCTCTGCTGTGGTCCCGCTTCGCCGAGACCGGCGCCGCCGCGCTGCGTGGGTAGACCTCCACCATGAGCAGGGCGCAGGGGAGTTCCACCCCCGAACCGAAGACCTGCGCCTCCTGCGGTCGCACGATCGAGTGGCGCAGGAAGTGGGCCGCGAACTGGGACGACGTCCGCTACTGCAGTGACGCCTGCCGGGGTCGCAAGGTCTCGGCCGTCGACCGCAAGCTCGAGGAGTCCATCCGGTCGCTGCTGGCGGCGCGGTCGGGCACGATCTGCCCCAGCGACGCCGCCCGCGCCGTCGGCACCGAGGACGGCTGGCGCGAGCTGATGGAACCGGCTCGCCGGGCCGCGCGACGCCTCGTCGCCGCGGGCGAGGTCGAGATCACCCAGGGCGGCCACGTGGTCGACCCGTCGACGGCCAAGGGTCCGATCCGCATCCGCCGCGCCCGCTGACCGGGTGAGAACGAACCGAATTCTGTGTACTCCTGCCGCCGCAGGCGGCAGGAGTACACAGAATTCGCGGGTCGAGCGCGGTCTGTTGCCGTGAGCGTCACCGGGTGTTCGCACTCCGGACCTAACGTCCGTTGCCGTGTGCAACGACCACCCCTGTGACCGTCCCGCCCTCGATCACGCCGGCCGCCCGTTCTCCACGGGACGTCCGGCCACCAGCCGTCGCGCGTTCCTCCGTACCGGTGGGCTGATCGGAGCGGGCGCCGCCGTGGCGACCGGCCTCGGCCTGCCGTCGGCCACGTCGGCGGCCGCGGCGCCCGCGCCCGCGCCCGCCGCGACGTGGAAGCCCGACACCACGAGCCCCCGGTTCACCCTCGCGGTCATGCCCGACACCCAGTACCTGTTCGACGGCGCGGCCATCCACCCCGGACCGTTGCAGGCGTCGCTGCAGTGGTTGCTCGACCACCAGGCCGAGCACAACATCGTCTTCCTCGCCCATCTCGGCGACCTCACCCAGAACGGCCAGCCCGCCGAGTTCGCGGCGATCGGCAAGGCCTTCTCCGTGCTGGACAAGGCCCACGTCGCCTACAGCGTGCTCGCCGGCAACCACGACATCGACGGCAGCAGGTACGACGACCAGCGCGGCTCGAGCGCGTACCTCTCGACGTTCGGACCGGCGCGGTTCGCCGGTTCGCCGAGCTACCGCGGCAGCACCCCGGACGGCTACAACAGCTACCACGTGTTCCGCGCCGGCGGCCGGCAATGGCTGCTGTTCGCGCTCGACTGGCGCACCAGCGACGCGAACCTGGCGTGGGTCGAACGGATCCTCGCCCGCTTCCCGACTGCCGCCGCGATCGTCACCACCCACGACATCGTCGGCGCGTACGACGACGGCAGCGCAGGCTTCGACGAGTACGGCCAGCACCTGTGGGACCAGCTGATCTCCCGCCACGACCAGGTGTTCCTCACGCTGAACGGCCACTACTGGCCGCCTGCGAGGACGACGATGCAGAACGCGGCCGGCCACGACGTCCACCTGCACCTCGCCAACTACCAGAACCGCTACTACGGCGGCGCGGCGATGCTCCGGCTGTACCACGTGGATCTGGAGCGCGACACGATCGACGTCGAGACGGTCTCACCGTGGGTGCTGGGCCAGGACCCGACCGAGCGCAACGAGCTCGAAGCTCAGTAGGTCGAACTCACCACCGACGTCGACCGCTTCAGCGTGGCCATCGACTTCACCGCGCGGTTCGCGGGGTTCGCGCCCGTGCCACCACGTCCGGCGCGGCCCGCGCGTTCGGTCATCGTCCCGGGCACGGTCGCCTACTGGCGTTTCGACGGCGGTGCCGACGGCACGGCCCTCGCCTCGGGCACCCGGGTGCGCGACCTCACCGGCCACGGCAACGACCTGGTCGTCGCGCACCGGACCGGCGCGCCGGCCGACGCGGTCACCTGGACCACCGACCACCACCCCGACCAGCCGGCCCACGGCAGCATCGACCTGGCCGGCGGGCGCGACACGGGGCTGTACCTCCAGACCGTGCCCAAGGCCCCGATGAACGCGGCGACGTTCCCCCGCGCGTACACCGTCGAGGCGTTCTTCAAGATCCCGGCCGACTTCGACGGCGGCGCCAACGGCTGGGCTGGGATCCTGTCCCGGTGGGGCACGCCGGCGGAGGCCGGTCACTCCACGGCCGCCGGGGGCGACCCCGACGAGGCGATCGCGACGTTGAGCCTCTCGGCGTCACGCGAACTCCAGTGGGCCGTCTACCCGCTGGACCTCGACGGGTCACTCACCAACTGGGGGCACGAGTTGCCGACCGACGTGTGGTGGCACGTCGCGGTGGTCAACGACGGCCGTCACACGACGATGTACGTCGACGGTTGCCCCGTGGTGCGCAACCCCAGCACGGTCAACCGCGGCCTCGCCACCATCGGCCGGGAGTGGCTGCTCGGCGCGGTCGACTACGGCCGCGAGATCGACCAGGTCTGGTACGGCGCGATCGGCGACGTCCGCGTCGTCGAGGGCGCGCTCACCCCGTCGCAGTTCATGAACGCCTGACCGACCACGTCAGCCGAGGTCGACGGCGAACACGGTCGAGCGGGCCGTGTACCCGAGCGACCGGTAGAGCCCGTACGCGGTGTCGTTCGCGCCGAACACGTTGAGCCCGAGCTGGCGGTCACCGACCCGGACCGCCTCGCACTCGGCGGCCAGCATCGCCGCCCGGCCGAGGCCCTGCCCGCGCCGGTCGAGGTGGACCGCGACGTCGAAGGTGAAGGTCTGGTCGGAGCCGGGCTCCGGGTCCCGGTGACGCGGCCAGTGGTGACGCAGCCAGAGGTCGCCGACCGGCTCACCGTCCTGGGTCAGCGTCAGCAGCCGGGTGTCGACGGTCGCGGGGCCGTCGGGCAGGAACCGGTCGTACGAGTCGCGGGCCCGCTGCAGCGCGAGCTCCAGGTCACCCCCGCTGCGGGCGAGGTCGTCGCGGGCGTACTCCTCGACGCTGGTGCTCCGCCACGCCTCGAACTCGTCGGCGGTCATGTCGCGGACGTCGAAACCCTCGGGCAGCGTAGGGGCCCCGGCGGGAGCGGGCTTGACCATGAACCGGCTCAGGACCGTTGCATCCTGCAACACGGTCAGCAGTTCGGTCTGGTCGTCGCCGACCTGCACGGTCATGGCCGTCCGACCGGCCTCCGCGGCGTGGGCCCGCGCGGCGGCGAGGAGTTCGGGGTCGCGGTGGGAACCGGTGGTGCCCGCGATCCGGCCCACCGTCACGAGCCCGCGCTCGACCTTCCAGCCGACGTGGCCCACCACGGAGCCGTCCGACGTCGCCGTCATCCACTCGTCGCCGGCGGCGACCTCGACCCCAGCCGGACCACCGGGATGAAGTTCGATCACCCGCCGATCATGCCCAGAACTCTCGCAGCGCCGCGACCAGGTCGGCCGGCCGGTCCAAGGGGATGAGGTGTCCGCACTCGTCGAACTGTCGTCCGGAGACCCGGTCGCCGAGCGGCTTGAGCTGTCGGAACAGGGCGTCGCCCACCGGGTGCGCCCCGATCGCCAGTGTCGGCACCGTCAGCCCGGATGTGGCCAGCGCCGCGATCTGGGCGGCCGACTCCGGCATCGCGCGGTAGTACTCGAACGCGCACCGCAACGACGCGCGCCCGGTGTAGGCCGCCACGAAGGCGTCGCGGAGGTCCGGCGCGACACCCCGGCCGCCCCAGGTGCCGGCCCGCAGGAACCAGTCGACGTACTCGGCCTCGTGGCCCTCGAGCACGGTCTCGGCCAGGTCGGGCACGGCGTGGAAGCCGAACCACCACGGCGGCCCGGCGGCGAGGAACGCCTCGGCGCCGGGCAGGGTCCCCGCGAGCGACTCCATCACGACGAGGCGTCGGACCCGGCCGGGCTCGGTCAGCGCCGCGACCAGGGCGGGCGGCGCGCCCGCGTCGACCCCCACCACGTCAGCGGGTCCGTCCTCACCCAGCGCGTCGAGCAGGGCCAGCGCGTCGGCGGCGAGGGTGCGGGCGTCGTACCCGTGCGGTGCGCGGGTCGTGTCGCCGAGTCCGCGCAGGTCGGGTGCGATCACGCGGTGGTCGCGGGCGAGGTCGGGCACGACCTCCGACCACAGCGCGCGGGTGTGGGGGAAGCCGTGCAGGAGCAGGACCGGCGGCCCCTCGCCCGCGACCGTGGCGGCGATCTCGATGCCGTTGGCCCTCACCCTGACGTCGTCCACGCCCGTGCTCCCGTCCCGTTGCCGGTTACTGTTGGTGACCAGGTGAACGTAGGAGAGCGCCGCGGTGTGCGACAGACGGCACTTCGAGGGAAGGTGGTGACGTCGGGGTGACCACCTCGCGACGACCGAGGGCCCAGCGCGGTGACCTGTTCGATCCGGCGTGCCCCACCCGGCAGTTGCTGGACCGGGTCGGCTCGAAGTGGGTCGTCATGGTCGTGACGGTGCTCGAGGCGGCGACCGAGCCCGAGGTGCGCTTCGCCGAACTGCGACGACGGATGCCCGGTGTCTCGCAGAAGATGCTGGCGCAGACGCTCAAGCAGATGGTCGCGGACGGCGTCGTCGCCCGGCGGGTCGAGCCGACCGTTCCGCCCGCGGTGCACTACTCCCTCACCGGCCTGGGCCGCTCGCTCGCCGTGCCCGTCGCGGCCCTCAAGGAGTGGGCCGAGGCCCACATGGCCGAGATCGACGCCCACCGCGCCGCCACCCCGTGAGCGTGGGTGCCTAGGGTGGATCGCGTGGCCCGTGCCGTGACCCTCCCGTCCCCGTCGTTCACCTTCCACCGCGAGACGCTCGGCAACGGCCTGCGCGTGCTGATCTCGCCGGACCGCTCCGCGCCCGTGGTCGGCGTGGCCGTCCTCTACGACGTCGGGTTCCGCTCCGAGCCCGAGGGTCGCACCGGCTTCGCCCACCTGTTCGAGCACCTGATGTTCCAGGGCTCCGCGACGTTGGAGAAGCTCGCGCACTTCCGGTACGTCCAGGGCAGCGGCGGCGTCTTCAACGGCAGCACCCACCCCGACTACACCAACTACTTCGAGGTGCTGCCGAGCAACGCCCTCGAGCGCGGGCTGTTCCTCGAGGCCGACCGCATGCGCCGGCCGCGGATCACCCAGGACAACCTGGACAACCAGCTCTCCGTGGTCAAGGAGGAGATCCGGGTCAACGTCATGAACCGGCCGTACGGCGGGTTCCCGTGGCTCGAGCTGCCGCCGGTGCTGTTCGACACCTTCGCCAACTCCCACAACGGCTACGGCGGTTTCGAGGACCTGGAGTCGGCCACCACCGCCGACGCCGAGGACTTCTTCACCCGGTACTACGCGCCGGGCAACGCCGTGCTCTGCGTGGTCGGCGACCTCGACGTCGAGGACACGATGGCCATGGTGCGCACGCACTTCGGCGACATCCCCGCCGGCGCGCCGCCCGTCCGTCCCGACTTCGGTGAGCCGCCGCTGACCGCCGAGCGCCGGGCGCAGGCCCACGACCAGCACGCGCCGATCCCTGCCGTGGCCATCGGTTACCGCGTGCCCGACCCGGTCGGCGACCTCGACGCGCTGCTGGCGTTCGTGGTGCTGGCCGAGGTCCTCTCCGACGGCGACGCCTCGCGGCTGTCGGTCCGACTGGTCCACCGCGACCGGCTGGTCACGGACATCGGCGCCTACATCGGCGAGTTCGGCGATCCCTTCGACGAACGCGACCCCACGCCGTTCACCATCACCGCTCACTACCCCGACGCCGGGTCGCTCGACACCATCCTCGCGGCGATCGACGAGGAACTCGCCCGCATCGCCGGCGGGGACCTCGAGACCGCGGAGATCGACCGCGTCCGCGCCCGGCTCGTGGCCGGCATGAGCAAGGAGCTCGACTCGGTGATGAACCGCGCCCTGGAGTTCGCGAAGTTCGAACTGCTGCACGGGCGGGCGGAAGTGATCGAGGAACTGCCGGCCCGCCTCGCCGCCGTCACCCCCGACGACGTCGCCCGCGCCGCCGCGGCTCTCGCGCCGCACGCCCGCGCCGTCGTCGAGCTCGTGCCGGGCGGTGCCGCGTGAGCGCCCCCGTGACGGGAGTCCCCGCGCTGACCGCGCCGGTGCGCCCGAAGAAGCTGTCGGTCACCGACCGCGTCCTCGACAACGGGCTGCGGGTCGTCGCCGTCCGCCGCACCGGGGTGCCGCTGGTCGAGCTGCGCCTGCGGGTGCCGTTCGCCTCGCCGAACGCCAAGCGCCCGGCCCAGGCGTCGTTGCTGTCGGACGCGATCCTCACCGGTACCGAGCGCTACGACCGCGCGGGTCTCGCCGCGGCCATCCAGGCCCTCGGCGGCGACCTCGGGGTCGGCGTCAACGCCGACCGCCTGCAGGTGTCCGGGTCGGTGCTCGCGACCGCGTTGCGGCCGATGCTCGACCTGGTCGCCGAGGTGCTGACCGCGGCGTCGTACGTCCCCGCCGAGGTCGACGTCGAACGCGCGCGGCTGGCCGAACGCCTGACCATCGCGCGTTCGCGCGCCGGGACCGTGGCGAGCGAGGCACTGGGCCGCGCGATGTACGGCGACCACCCGTACGCCCGTGACCTGCCCCAGGTCGCGGACATCGAGGCCGTCACCCCGGCGCAGCTGCGACGGTTGCACAGGGATGCGATCGTGCCCGAGGGTGCGACGCTCGTCGTGGTCGGCGACGTCACCCCGGCGCGCGCCATCGCGGCGGTCGAGCAGGCCCTCGCCGGCTGGACCGGCGCGGCGAGGACCCCGCGCATGCCGAAGCTCCCGCCGATCACCGGCGGCGCGTTGCAGCTGGTCGACCGGCCCGGTTCGGTGCAGTCGTCGCTGCGGATGGGCACCACCGCGCTGCGTCGCACCGACGACGGGTACCCCGCCCTGCAGCTGGCGAACCTCGTGTTCGGCGGGTACTTCTCCTCGCGTTGGACCGAGAACCTCCGTGAGGACAAGGGCTACACGTACGGCCCGCACAGCCGCATCGAGCACGACGCCCTCGGGTCGTCGCTCACCCTCGACGCCGACGTCTCGACCGAGGTCACCGCGCCCTCGTTGCTGGAGACCGAGTACGAGATGGGCCGCATCTCCACCCTGCCGGTCACCGAGGCCGAGGTGGAATCGGTGCGGCAGTACGCGACGGGCACGCTGGCGCTGTCGATCGCCACCCAGGCGGGTCTCGCCTCGACACTGTCGACGTTGCTCGGCAACGGCGTCGGTGTCGACTGGCTCGCCGAGCACCCCCGACGCCTCGCCAAGGTCACGGTCGACCAGGTGTCCGCCGCGGCCGCGGAGTTCTTCGCGCCGTCGCGGTTCGCACGGGTGATCGTCGGCGACGCCGCGACGGTCGAGGGGCCGCTCGGCCGGCTCACCGAGGTCGCGCGCGATGCCGGCTGAGGGTTCCTCGATCGAGGGCTCGCGCCCGCCCGCGAACGCGTTGGCACTCTCGCGGCTGGCCCACGATCGCGCGGCCCACCGCCGCACCGATCAGGCGTGGCTCGACGCCGAGTGGGAGCACGCGCGGGTCCTCGTGATCACCACGGCCGGTCTGGTCGCCGTCGTCGACACCGAACTCGACGGCGGCACGGTCGAGACGGGCGTGCTGTACGTACGCGGTGGCGACGTCGCGTCCGGCGCCCCGCCCGCGGTGTCGCCCGGGCCGATCTTCCTCGGCGTCGACGGCCCGGCGCCGTTCTTCGCGCACGTCGTCGCCGCCGACGCCACACCGCCGGAAGGCGCCCGGTTCGCGAACCTGCGCGACGTCGGTGCCGCGGTCGACGAACTCGACGCCGGGTTGCTCACCAGTGCCGTCGCCCTCGTCGCGTTCCACACCCGCAACGGGTTCTGCCCGCACTGCGGCGCGCCGTCGGTGCCGGACCACGCCGGCTGGGTGCGTCGCTGCACCAACGAGGGGATCGACCTGTTCCCCCGCAGCGACCCCGCCGTGATCATGCTCGTCCACGACGGCGGTGACCGGTGCGTCCTCGGCCGCCAGCAGGTCTGGCCCGCGGGCCGGTTCTCGGTGCTGGCCGGGTTCGTCGAGGCCGGCGAACCGTTCGAGGCCGCCGTGGTCCGCGAGGTCGGCGAGGAGGTCGGGCTCGACGTCACCGACGTCCGCTACGTGGCGAGCCAGCCGTGGCCGTTCCCGCAGTCGCTCATGATCGGCTGCACCGCCCGGGCCACCACCGATCAGATCGTGCGCCGGGACGAGGAGATCGCCGAGGCGTTCTGGTTCACCCGCGACGAGGTCCGCCAGGCCGTCACGTGGGACGCCGCCGTCGACTTCGAACGGGCGGGCGGCGCGGAGCTGCCGGGCTTCGGCCCGGACGGTGTCCTGAAGGCGCTACCCGGCCCGGTGTCGATCGCGCGCCAGCTGCTCGACGCCTGGGTCGACGGCCGTCTCTGACCCCGCAAACTGCTTGCTCCGCAGCGAGCTCGCGCGGGAGCCTCGCCCGGTGACGTCCCGTGACCTCGGCCCCGCGCACGAGCCGTTCCTGGCCGCCGCCGCCGCCACCGACGCGGCGCGGAACCGGGCCGAGGTCGACCTCGGCCTCGCACGCGAGTTGCTCGGCGAAGCAGCGGTCATGTTGCACAACGGCTTGGCCTGCGACGGCCTCGACGAGCACGACCAGCGCGCCGTGATCGATGCCCTGTGCATCGATCTCCTGGCACCTGACCCCGGCACCGCGGTGCGGGCACGGGGTCAGGCCGCGCTCGACGGCGTCCCCGGCGACCTCCACGACCCCGAGGCGGTCTTCGCCGCCCACCTCACCGCGGCCGCGATCCTGCGCCTCTGAGCCACGGGGTCGGCAACGGCTCACGGCCGGGTGGCCACGGTGAGCAGGTGCGAACCCGCCCCACGCACCGGAGATCCCTCCTCGCCCGCACAGGCCGCGGCGAGGTGTCGCCGCGCGGCGCCCGAGGTTTCAGGCCGTGAGGACGTAGAGCGCGCGGTCGACCTTGCGGTCGGGGAACTCCAGACCGCCCGCCTCGACACCGGCGAGTTCGAAGCCCAGCCGCTCCGGCACGGCGCGCGAACGGCTGTGGGAGGCCGCGACGCCCACCTCGATCCACTCGACGCCGCGCTCCTCGAGGGCGTACTCGACCATGCGACGCACGGCGCGGGTCACCAGGCCGTCGCCCTCGTGCTTGGCGTCGACGAAGTAGCCGATCGAGGCGCGGGTGCGGTCGGACTCCAGCCAGAGGCCGACGGTGCCGACCGGCTCGTCGTCCCGCAGGATGAAGGCGAAGACAGCGCTGCCCTGCGCGAAGCGGTCCAGGCAGTAGCGGACCCATCCGGACGGGTCGTCGAGCGCGCCGTCCTCGGCGGCCCAGGGCTCCCACTCGCGCAGGCGGTCGGCGTTGTCCTGCCACAGGGTGTCGAGCACCGCGACGTGTCGCCGCTCGACGAGCCCCAGCGACACCACGTCGTCGGCCCGCATCGAGAACATGCCTCATGGTACGGCGAGTGCCGGGTGCCGCGGGTCCTCGACGCGCACGACGACGTCGGCCCGCGCGGCCGGTCGCGCCTCGCGTTCGTACCGTTCGAACACCGGCAGCGTCCACGCGTCGGCCTCCGGCGTGCGGCGCGCGAGAGCGGCCGCGGACGCCGACAGGTGCACGACGACGTCGGCGTCCACGCGCAGGTTCCCGAGCTCGTCGGGGACGAGCAGCAGCGAGCCGGACAGCAGCAGCACCGAACCGGGGAGGGCGGTCTCCCGCGCGGCGCGGGTCGAGCGGTTGGTCGACGGGTCGCGCAGCGACGGCAGCCAGGTGCCGTCACCGTCGGGTCCCAGGGTCGCGAGCACTTCGCGGTCCAACGCCCCGAAGTCGATCCAGCCGTCGTAGAGCGAGAGCTCGTCCCGGTGGCCGTACTCCAGGCGCAGGGAGGCGTCACGCCAGAAGGTCTCGGCCCGGACCCGCAGCGGCGCCCGACCGAGGGTGCGCAGCGGTTCGACGAGACGGTCGGCGAGGTCGTGCGCTCCGGTCGCCGGGGCACCGTCGACCAGCACGCGGACCGTGCGGTCCGAGGGCGCCACGTGGGCGCGGGTGACGACCTCGAGGAGGTGGTCGGTGAGCGCCTCGGGGTCGACCGGCCGGAACCGGGGCACTCAGGCGAGTGCGGCGAGCCGCTCGGTGACCTCGCTCGCGGCGGGGTTGGTGAGCGAGGACCCGTCGGCGAACACCACGGTGGGGACGACCCGGTTGCCGTGGTTGATCTCGGTGACCAGCGCCGCGGCGGCGTCGTCACGGTCGACGTCGACCTCGCGGTAGCCGACGCCCGCTTCGTCGAGATCGGCCTTCAGGCGGTGACAGAACGGGCACCAGCCCGTGGAGTACACGATCAGGTCCGGCTTCGGCAGGTCAGCGCTCATGGTGGAGTCCACGGTACGCAGCCGCGTCGTCGTCCACAGCCCCACGGTGGCCCTCGGAAGTGTCGGTGCCGACTGGCACCATCGGTCGACGTGGGCGACCCGGCGACCGAACGCATCCTCACGGGCCTGGACCCGGAGCAGCAGGAGGCGGCGCGTGCCGTCCGCGGCCCCGTCTGCATCCTCGCCGGCGCCGGCACGGGCAAGACCCGCGCGATCACGCACCGCATCGCCTACGGCGTCGCCTCGGAGGCGTTCCCGGCCGGCCAGGTGCTGGCGCTGACCTTCACCGCGCGCGCGGCGGGGGAGCTCCGCACCCGGCTCCGCGGCCTCGGTGTCGGGGGCGTGCAGGCCCGGACCTTCCACGCGGCCGCCCTGCGGCAGCTGACCTACTTCGCCCCGCGCCTGCTCGGCGGGGGACTGCCCCGTGTCGTCGACCGCACGCTGCCGCTCGTCGCCCAGGCGGCGCAGTCGGCCCGCCTGCGCCTCGACCGGGCCGAACTGCGCGACCTGGTCGCGGAGATCGACTGGGCCAAGGCGACGCTCGCAGCCCCGGAGCAGTACGTCGAGCGGGCGGGCGCGGCCGGGCGCGCGATCTCGGTGCCGGCGCCGACCGTCGCCGACCTCTACCGCCGCTACGAGGCGGCCAAGGACGAAGCGGGCTCGGTCGACTTCTCGGACCTGCTGCTGCTCATGGCGGCGGGCATCGAGACCGTGCCGGAGATCGCCGAGGAGGTGCGCTCCCGCTACCGCCACTTCGTGGTCGACGAGTACCAGGACGTCTCGCCGTTGCAGCAGCGGGTCCTCGACGCCTGGCTCGGCGACCGGGACGACCTCTGCGTCGTCGGCGACCCGAACCAGACCATCTACTCGTTCGCCGGAGCCACACCGGACCACCTGTTGCGGTTCCCGCGGCGCTTCCCGGGTGCCGCGGTGGTGCGCCTCGAACGCGACTACCGGTCGACGCCCCAGGTGGTCGCTCTCGCCAACGCTGTGGTGCGGCCGTCGCGCCTCGGGGTGGCCGGTCCCGGGGGACGCCCGGTCGACGGCGTGGGTCTGACGCTCGTCGGGCAGCGGCCCGACGGTCCGGAGCCGGTGTTCCGCGAGTTCGACGA
This sequence comes from Jatrophihabitans sp. YIM 134969, assembly GCF_054456675.1. Classification (NCBI taxonomy): domain Bacteria; kingdom Bacillati; phylum Actinomycetota; class Actinomycetes; order Jatrophihabitantales; family Jatrophihabitantaceae; genus Jatrophihabitans; species Jatrophihabitans sp. YIM 134969. Next base: position 47,127 of record NZ_JBTJEQ010000009.1, on the reverse strand, counting down.
CGAACCCGCCGAGGCCGCCGCGGTCGCCGCCTCGTGCGCCGCGCTGGTCGAGCGGGGGACGCCGGCAGCGGAGATCGCCGTGTTGTTCCGCGTCAACGCGCAGTCGGAGGTCTACGAGCAGGCGTTCGGTGCGGCGGGGATCCCGTACGTGCTGCGCGGCGGCGAGCGCTTCTTCGACCGGCCCGAGATCCGCGAGGCGCGGCTGTTGTTGCGTGGTGCAACGATCAACGAGGATGCCGAGAAGCCCCTGCGGCAACGGGTCGCGGAGGTGGTCGCGGGGCTCGGCTGGCACGAGGACGCTCCGCCCGCCGGTGGCACCGCACGCGAGCGGTGGGAGTCGATCGCGGCGCTCGTGGCCCTGGCCGACGATCTCGTCGGTGTCTCGCCCGAGGCCGGCATGCGCGAACTCAACGCCGAACTGGACCAACGCGCGGCGGCGCAGCACGCCCCGACCGTGCAAGGCGTCACGCTCGCCTCGCTGCACGCCGCCAAGGGCCTGGAGTGGGACGCCGTGTTCCTCGTCGGCATCACCGACTCCACCCTGCCGATCGCGCACGCCACCACACCGGACCAGGTCGCCGAGGAACGCCGGTTGCTCTACGTCGGGGTCACGCGGGCCCGTGAGGTGCTGACCATCTCCTGGGCGCGGGCCCGCAGCGCCGGCCAACGTGGCAGCCGCCGCCCGAGTCGCTTCCTCGACGGCCTACGCCCCGGCGCCGAGGACGCCCCCCGCAAGGCGCGGCGCAAGGCGGGCGCCGTCCCCGAGGGGTCGGACGCCGCGACCTTCGGCCGGTTGCGGGTCTGGCGCAAACGCCAGGCCGAGGCGCAGGGCGTGCCCGCGTTCGTCGTGTTCTCCGACGCCACGCTGGTGGCGATCGCCGACGCCGCACCGTCGTCACGCGCGGCGTTGTCGCGCATCGCGGGCGTGGGATCGGTCAAGCTCGACCGCTACGCCGAACCGGTGCTCGCCGTGCTCGGCGGGCAGGACCCCGAAGCCGTCGAACCGGTGTCGGTGTAGCCCCATCGCGCAGCACGATCTGAACGGATCGTTAATTCGGTTGTGGCGTTCTCTCAGGCTGCGATAGCGTCTCGCCCGACACAGCGCGCAGCAGCGCGCCTCGGATGCAGTGAGGAGGTGGCCACCGTGGAGAACTTCAGCCAGACCAACGGTCTGTGGCAGGGCAACGCCTGCTCCGGTGCTGGGTTCCTCGTGCCCGCCTCCGCCGCTCCGTACGCCGCCACCGGTCTGTCCTTCGCCGGCGCCGTCGTCGTGACGGATGCCGCCGCCGGCCTCGGTCAGCCGAAGGCCATGCGCACCCACAAGTCCATCACCCGTCCGGGGAACCCACCTCGAGGTCGACACCGCTGAGCGATCAGCGCCGGCTCACCTCGAGGCCGCGGTTCCCTTCCTGGGAACCGCGGCCTCTTCCGTTTGTCGGGCCACGCACCGCACTCCGGTTCCCTCCGCAGACCAGCACCCAGACACCCATCGCAACAACCAGGAGGTGACCGTCATGAGCACGACTCTCGACACCACACCCGTGACGTGCCCGACGACCGACCACGGTCCGACGGTCATGCCTGCCCGCGATGCCGACGCCTTCACCGCTCCGACCGTCACGGTCGACGCGCTCGAGGGTGTCACCGACGACGAGAGCACCGACGTGATCATCACCTTCGACAGCGACGAGCTGCCGTGCCGCCAGCACGACGCCGACCTGTGGTTCGCGGAGAAGCCCGCGGACCTCGAGACGGCGAAGTCCCACTGCCGTGAGTGCCCGCTGCGGGCCGAGTGCCTCGAAGGCGCACTCGACCGGGGCGAGCCCTGGGGCGTGTGGGGCGGGGAGATCTTCGACCGTGGGGTCGTGATCGCCCGCAAGCGGCCGCGCGGACGCCCGCGCAAGCACGACATCAGCACCCCGGTCGCGGCATGACCGCCGCCCGGACCACCGACTTCACCCCTCAGGAGAACACCATGTACGGACTGCAGGAAGCCCTGTCCCGCGAGCGATGTGCCGACCGCCGTCGTGAGGCGGCCCGGTACCGGCTCGGACGCCAGGAGGCCTCGGCGCGGCGATGGCGTCGTCGCGCCGAGTCCGCCCGCCAGCGGGCCGAGAGCTACGAGGCGGGCGTGGCCGAGTCGGCCCGCCGCGACTACGAGCTCGCCGGCCGCTGACCCGATCCGCTCGTCCCAGTCGAGCGCGGGTCGGCACCACCCGCCCGGTCCGTCGGCCGGTGCGGGTCACACCCCGAAGGCCCGGACGTCTGTCGTCGAGACGTCCGGGCCTTCGTCGTCCCCGTGCGTCGCGTGGGCCCCGGGAGGCCGGACCGCGACGGGCGGGTCAGACGACGGAGTCGGGATCGGCGAAGCCGGGGTACCACTTCTCGGCGATGCCGCGGTACGGCGCGGTGGAGCCGAGCTGGCACAGGATGCCGAGCGAGCCGAGGGTCACGCGGTGCATGAGCAGGTACTCCGGCGGCAGGTTCAGGCTCCGGCCGACGCGGGCTTCCTCGCTGCGCGGATCGCCGACGCGGGCGGCCTGGCCGCGCATCCACTCCCGGGTGAAGGTGAACTCCGGGACGGCGAGCGGGTCGAGGATCGGGCGCAGGTACCCGAGGATCGCGTCGGGGTCGGCCTTGACACCGGGACGGACGAACTTCTCCCGTGTCATCAACCGCATCATGGCGTCGACGTCGCCGTCGACGGTGTAGCGGGTGAGCGCACCGAGGGTGCGGGGGGTGCCGTTCGGCATCCGCGCCACCGCGCCGTAGTCGATGAGCCCGAGCCGGTCGTCGGGCATGATCCGGAAGTTCCCGGGGTGGGGGTCGGCGTGCAGCATGTGGGCGCGTTGCGGGGCGCCGAAGTGCAGCAGCGCCAACAGGTACCCCGCACGGTCGCGCTGCTCCTGGGTGCCGTCGGCGATGACGTGGGCGAGTGGGGTGCCGTCGATCCACTCGCTGACGACGACCTTCGGCGCACTCGCGACGACCTTCGGGACCAGGATGTCCTCGTCGCCCTCGTACGCCGCGGCGAAGGCGCGCTGGGCGTCGGCCTCGAGGGTGTAGTCGAGCTCCTCCTCGATCCGGTCGCGCAGTTCGGCGAGCAGCGGCTTGACCTCGATGCCCGGTGAGATCCGCCCGAACAGGCGGGCGAGGCGCGACATGGTCGCGAAGTCGGCCATCAGCGCGGGGCCGGCGCCCGGGTACTGGATCTTGACCGCGACGGTGCGGCCGTCCTTCCACGTGGCCTTGTGGACCTGGCCGATGCTCGCGGCGGCAGCGGGCACGTCGTCGAACTCGGCGAACCGGGTGCGCCACGAGCGGCCGAACTGTTCGTCGAGCACGCGGTGCATGACGTCGGCGCCCATCGGCGGCGCCGCCTCCTGCAACTTGGTCAGCGCCTCGCGGTAGGGGGCGGCCGCCTCCTCGGGCAGGGCCGCCTCGAACACCGAGAGCGCCTGCCCGAACTTCATCGCCCCGCCCTTGAGCTCGCCCAGGACGGCGAAGATCTGCTCGGCGGTGCGGGCCTGGATCTCGGCGTTGACGGTGTCGGCGGACTGGCCCGCGAGACGGCGTCCGAACCCGACGGCCGAACGTCCGGCCGCGCCGAGCGGCAGTGACGCGAGACGTGCTGTACGCGCCCCCCGCTGGGGGATGTCACTCATCGGCGGAGCCGGGTGTTCCTTCGGGAGGCCACACCGCCATTCTGCCTCGCCGCCTCCTCGGGCGCCGCCGGGACACCCCGTGGTCGACCCCCGGGCGCCCTCATCCCCACGCCGCGCGGCACCCGCACTCGGGGTGGGGTCGCCGGGGCCGCCGCCGGGGCGCGGCCCAACCGGGTCGCAGCTCGTAGGAGCCGTCGAGCGTGCCGCCCGCGGTCGGGTCGTCGTCGAGCCAGCGCAACACGAGGTCGGCGGCGAGCGCGCCCACCCGGACGGCGAGACCGGGGTCGGGGGCGGCGTCGGTTCCGGCTCGCGCGAGCAGTTGGACGGCCAGCACCGACCAGGCGGGGTCGTGGTCGAGGCGGTGCAGGTCGGCGCACCGCAGGCACGCCGACACCCCGGGCAGGACGAGCGGGCCCACCTCGCCGCGGTCCGAGTCGACGTGGACCGCGAGGTGGGCGCGGGTCGTGCGGTGCAGCAGTTCCCGGAGCTCCGGCTCGACCGGGGCGTCCAGGCAGACGACGACGAGGTCGGGCTCGATGTCGGCCGGCGGGGAGACATCGGTGCGGGGGGCCGCGCGCGCCACGGCGTCGGCCGCGGCGGCGGCGAACCGACGGCCCTCGTCGGCCGCGGTCAGCCCACCCGGGAGCAGGTGGCGCCGTCGCACGGTGCCGGTCGACGCGAAGCCGACCGCCCCGACGCCCGCGGCGGCCAGCAGCGCCCCGATGTAGGCCGACACCCGGGTGACGCCGACGACGTCGACCCGGGCCCGCCGGCGGACCGCCGTGGGATGCGGGCGTTCGACGCCGAGATCGGCGTCGAGGGACCGACCGGGGAGGACCCCGCCGATCGGGTCGGTGAGCTCGGCCGCCGGCTCCGCCCGGACGTAGCCCAACTCGGCCAAGCGGTACAGCGTGGCGAGGTCGACAGGCCCCGGGCGGGCCGCGGGTTCGCGACGGGCCGGCCCGGCGCCGCCGAGCGGCCGGGGCGGGCGGGCCAACGAGGCGGCGACGCCCCGGTCCAGGCCGGAGACGACCACGCCGACGTCGCCCGCCTCGAGGTGGAAGCTGCCGTCACCGCGCCAGAGCATCCGGACGCCGGGCGCGAGCCGGAAGTGCGCCGCGGCGTCGTCGATCCCCGGCAGCGGCACGGTGGTCGAGACGGTCACGGACGGACTGTGGCACGACGACGACGCCGGCGGGACGGCCGATCCGCGACCTGTGGACAACTCCCGGCCGCCGCGCGTCGGGCGCACCGGCAGGGCGGGCGTGGACCACCGGAGTGGATCTTGCCTGACCGTCGAGTCGAGGTTCACAGGTGTGGACGGCGTTGTGGACAACCTCGTCGCGGTGCCGCGCCGGTGTTGCCGGCCGGGACTGTCGGTGCCCGCAGCTACCGTTCGGGGCATGTCAGCAGTGCCGTTGCGGTCGGTCGCGGGGGAGCGGGTCGAGGTGCGCCGGAGCACCCGTCGGCGGCGCACCGTGTCGGCCTACCGGGAGGGCGACCGGATCGTCGTCCTGCTGCCCGCCCGGACCACCCGCGCCGACGAGGCGAAGTGGGTCGAGGAGCTCGTGGGCAAGATCGTGGCGCGCGAACGGCGCGGCACCAGCGCGGGTCCGAAGCGCAGTGACACTGCGCTGTTGCGTCGCGCTCGCGAACTCAACCGGCTGTACCTCGGCGGCCGGGCCGAGCCGGACCAGGTCCGCTGGGTCGGTCCGCTGCGGTCGCGGTGGGCGTCGTGCACCCCGGCGGACCGGTCGATCCGGGTGTCGGAGCGGCTGCGCCCGATGCCCGCGTGGGTGCTGGACTACGTCCTGGTCCACGAGCTCGCCCACCTGCTGGAACCCGGCCACGGGCCACGGTTCTGGGCCCTGGTCGAGGCGTACCCGCGTACCGAGCGGGCGCGGGGCTACCTCGACGGCGTGAGCGCCGCTGCGGGGCTCGGCATCGACGCGGACGGGGACGACGCGGACGACCGCGACGACGCCGGCGACGAGGAGTCCGCGACCGGCTGAGCGCCGGGGACCCGCCGCCCGGGCTCAGCGCCCGGTCGGCCCGTCCGGCCCCTCGCCACGGGTCTCGTCGCCCTCCGACCCGTCACCGGCCGGACGCGCCGGGCCCTCGGCGTCGCCGGATCCCGACGCCGCCTGGGCGGTGAGCGCCTCGAAGGCCTCGATGAGCGAGGCGGCGTCGTCAGGGCTGACGTCGTTGGCGGCCTTGACCCGGCGGGCGTAGTCCAGCGGGTCGTCGAGGTCCGCGGCGGTCGGCAGCAGGTCGGGGGCGTCCCACACGCCGTCGCGCCCGGCCGGGCCGACCTGGTCGGTGAGGCCCCACCACAGGGTGGCGGCGTCGCGCAGCCGACGCGGACGCATCTCCAACCCCACGAGGGTGGCGAAGGTCTGCTCGGCCGGCCCGCCCTCGGCCCGGCGGCGGCGCAGCGCCTCGCGCAACGCCGAGGCGCCGGCCAGGCGCGTGCCCGCGGCGGCGTCGACGATCGTGTCCACCCAGCCCTCGACCAACGCCAGCACGGTCTCGAGCCGGGCGAGCGCCGCCCGCTGCTGCGGGGTGTCCTCCGGCGTGAACATGCCCTCGCCGAGGGCGGCCTGCATGCTCTCGGGGTTGGTCGGGTCGATGCGGCCCATGACGTCTTGCAGCGCCGACGCGTCGATGGTGATGCCCTTCGAGTACGCCTCGACGGCCTCGACCACGTGCGCCCGCAGCCACGACGCGTGGTGGTAGAGCCGGTGCGTCGCGGCCTCCCGCAGAGCGAGGTACAGCCGCACCTCGTCCTCGGGGCGTTCGAGCTGGGTCGCGAGGGCGCGCACGTTCTGCGGCAGCAGCGCGGCGGTGCCGACGGGGCCGAGCGGCAGCCCGATCTCGGTGCTCGAGACCGTCTCGGTGGCGAGCCCCGCGATGCCCTGGCCGACCTGGGCGCCGAACATCAGCCCGCCGAAGCGGCCCATGATCGCGCCGAGCGGTCCGAGCTGGCTCGCCATCTCGGCCGGCAGCGCCTGACCCATCGCGCCGACCACCCGACTCGCGACCGGGTCGCACAGCATCGCCCAGCCGTCGAGGGTGCGGGCGACCCAGTCGCTGCGCGACCAGGCGTCAGACGTGGTGACCCCGCTCGGCAGGTCGGTGACGTCGTCGAGCCAGAGGTCGGCGAGGCGCACGGCGTCGCGGACCGCGGTGCGGTCGACCTCGCCGACGACCGCGGAGTCGGCCTGGACGGCGGAGTTCGCGAGCTGGCGGGCGAGGTCCCAGTTGACGGGGCCGCCCTCGCCCGAGAGCAGCTTGCCGAGCTCGGCGAACAGCGGCATGCCGCCGCCCGCCAGGTTGCCGAGGTTGCCCACGTTGCCGAGGTTGCCCAGAGCGCTCAGGTCGAGGTTGCCGAGGTCGCCCAGCCCGAACGCGGCGAACGGGTTGACCGGCTGCTCGCCGTCGCCGTTCTCGTCGTCGGGGTCCCGGTCAGAAGGACCGAACCCGAACGGGAGGTTGCTCATCGAGGGGCTCCTCTGTCGTTGCTGAACTTGAGTCACTGCGACTCACCCTACTGATCGGGGCGTGTCACCTGCACAACGCGCGGGCGCCGCGGTCCGTGCCGCGTGGTGCGGTGTTGCGCCCACGGCGAAACCGTCCCCGGCGGTAGCGTCCGGCCCGTGGGGTACCGGATCGCGACACTCGCGGCGCACGACGCCTGGGCGTTGTGGCTCGCCGCTCCGGTCCTCGGCATCGCGATGGTGTGCCTGGGGGTCTGGTGGTGGTCGCGCCCGGCGCGGCCCGTCACGACCGCACGCAGCATCGACGGCCACCACGCCTACCTCGACGCGTTGTCGCGCAGTCCCCGCGAGCGGGTCGTCGCGCCCGCGGCGGACCTGCCCCCCGTGCTCGTCGACCAGCACGCGCACGCGGTGGTCCTCGACGCCGTGGACGACGACGACACCGACGCCCGGCCGAGCACCGTCACGCTGCACGGCTGAACGGCAGCGCTCGTTACAGTGCGGGCGTGAGTCGTCGCCTGCGCGCCCTGGTGGTGACGGGCGTGCTGTTCGTGGTGGCCGTCGCGGTGGCGATCCTGTTGCCGGTGCCCTACGTCGTGCTCGGGCCGGGCGTCACGCTCAACACCCTCGGCGAGGACCCGAACGGCAAGCCGATCCTCACCATCACCGGTGGGAAGGTCCGCCCGACCAGCGGCAACCTCAACCTCACCACGGTCAGCGTCTCCGGCGACGACGTCAACGCCCTGCAGGCCCTCGCGGGCTGGCTGCGCGGTGACCAGATCGTGGTGCCGCGGGCCTCGGTCTACCCGCCGGGCCAGAGCGAGCAGCAGACCAACGAGCAGAACGCGCAGGACTTCACCGACTCGCAGAACACCGCCGAGGCGGCCGCGTTCTGCGAGCTGGGCTACCCGAAGGGCTTCGGCGTCCTGGCGGTCACCAGCGACAACGCCAAGAAGTACCTCAAGCCGGGCGACCAGCTCGAGAGTGTCGACGGCCGCACCGTGAACTCGCCGGACTCGTTGCGGGCGGTGCTCGCGACCGAGAAGCCCGGCGACACGGTCCAGGTGCGGGTCACCCGCGCCGACGAACCCCTGTCCTTCCCGGTCGTGCTGTCGGCGCCGGTGCAGGGCAGCGAGGGCGCGAGCATCGGGATCGGCGTCGGGCAGGCCTGCCTCGCTCCGTACCAGATCGACTTCGGGCTGGCCGACGAGATCGGCGGCCCCTCGGCCGGGTTGATGTTCGCGCTGGGCATCGTCGACAAGATCGGGCCGGACGACGTCACGGACGGCCGGTTCATCGCCGGCACCGGCACGATCGACAGCACCGGCAAGGTCGGGCCGATCGGCGGGATCCAGCTGAAGATGATCGCGGCGAAGGACGCCGGGGCGACGGTCTTCCTCGCACCCGCCGACAACTGCACCGACGTGCGTGGGCACATCCCCGACGGCCTCGACGTCGTCAAGGTGACCACCTTGCAGGACGCGCTGTCCTCGCTCGCGACCCTCGACGACGGCGGCAGCGTCCCGCACTGCTGACCCCGCGCTCGTCCACGGCTGTCGCCGGGTCCCCGCACAGCCGGGGTGGCGGGCGTTCCGTCACGACGCCGAGGGCGGGACCCCACTCGGTACCGTGAGCGCGGGATCGCGCCGGGCGGTCCGAACCCCTCGTCCAGCGGAGTGTGCAACCCGTGGCCATGCGGCCCCCGATGCCGTCGATGCGTCTGTCCCGGCGCTCGAAGATCCTCCTCGGCGTGATCGGGGCGCTCGTCGTCCTGCTCATCCTCGGGTCGTCCCTGTCGGGGTACTACCTCGACTACGAGTGGTTCGGCGAGGTCGGCCAGCGGGGCGTGTTCACCTCGGTCCTGGTCACGCGGCTGGTGCTGTTCGCCGTGTTCGGCGTGATCATGGCCGCGATCATCGGCGTCAACGTGGTCGTGGCCTACCGGCTGCGTCCGCCGTTCCGTCCGATGTCGCCGGAGCAGCAGAACCTCGAGCGCTACCGCAACCGGATCGAACCGCGGCGCGGCCTGCTGCTCGGCGTCCTGCTCGCGTTGTTCGGCATCATCACCGGCCTGTCGATGCAGGGCGGCTGGCAGGGCTGGACGCTGTGGCTCAACGGGGTCTCGTTCGGCCAGAAGGACCCGCAGTTCGGCCTGGACGTGAGTTTCTACGTCTTCAACCTCCCGGTCTACCGCACCCTGTTGGGCTTCGGTTTCACCGCGATCATCTTCGCGTTCCTGCTCTCGCTCGTCGTGCACTACATCTTCGGAGCGGTGCGGTTGCAGACCCCCGGCCCGAAGATGACGCTCGCGGCCCGGCGCCACCTGACCGTGCTGGTGTTCGTGTTCGTCGTGCTCAAGGCGATCGCCTACTGGCTCGACCGGTACGAGCTGGTCTTCTCCTCCCGAGGGCAGGGTTTCAACGGCGCCTCGTACACCGACGTCAACGCGGCCCTCCCGGCCAAGACCATCCTGTTCTGGGTCGCGATCGTCATCGCCCTCGCCGTGCTGGCCAGCATGTGGCTGCGCAGCGTGCTCATCCCGACCACGGCCTTCGTCGTGCTGCTGGTGCTGGCGGTGCTCGCCAACGGCATCTACCCGGCCGTCGTGCAGCAGTTCAAGGCCAAGCCCAACGCCAACGTGCTGGAGTCGACGTACATCGCGCGCAACATCGCGGCGACCCGGCAGGCCTACGACATCGTCGACTCCGCCCAGGGCGGCGGCGTGACCTACCAGAACTACAACGTCACGGGCACGCCGGACGTCGGTTCGTTGACCACCGACAACCCGACCATCGAGAACATCCGCGTGCTGGACCCGAACATCCTCTCGCCGACGTTCAACCAGCTGCAGTACATCCAGAACTTCTACGGGTTCCCGGACAAGCTCGACATCGACCGCTACGACGTCGACGACACGACGAAGGACTACATCGTCAGCGCCCGTGAGCTCAAGGCGCAGAACCTCACCGGCGACCAGCTGAACTGGATCAACCAGCACACCCGCTACACGCACGGGTACGGGTTCGTCGCCGCGGCGGCGAACAACGCCGCGGCCACGACCTCGGGCACCTTCGACGCCGGCAACATCCCGCAGACCGGCGCCGGTTTCCCCCTGAGCCAGCCGCGGATCTACTTCGGCGAGGACATGGTCGACTACTCGCTGGTCGGCGCCCGGCTGCCCACGCCGGCCGAGTACGACGGCTCCGAAGGCTCGTTCACCTACGACGGCAAGGGCGGCGTCAGCCTGTCCAGCCTGTTCAACCGGTTGGCGTTCGCCACCCACTACCGCGAGCTGTCGTTCCTGCTCAACGACGTCGCCACCGCGCCGGGCGCCCGGGTCATCTTCGACCGCGACCCGCGCGAGCGGGTGCAGAAGGTCGCGCCGTTCCTGAAGATCGACGGCGACCCGTACCCGGTCGTGGTCGACAACAAGGTCGTCTGGATGGTCGACGGTTACACCACGACGGCCAACTTCCCCTACGCGCAACGGGGTTCGCTGGCCGACCTGACCTCGGACACGCTCACCGTCAACAACCGCAGCGCGGTGCTGCCGGACGACCAGGTGAACTACATCCGCAACTCGGTCAAGGCGACGGTCGACGCCTACGACGGCACGGTGACGCTCTACCAGTGGGACGAGAAGGACCCGATCCTGAAGGCCTGGATGAAGGCCTTCCCGGGGCTGGTGCAACCCAAGAGCAAGCTCACCGACCAGACCGACCTGGTCAGCCACGTGCGGTACCCCGAGGACCTGTTCAACGCCCAGCGGTCGATGCTGCAGAAGTACCACGTCGACGACCCGTCGACGTTCTACTCCTCGACCGCGCAGTGGACGACGCCCTCGGACCCGACCTCGACGGCGACCAACAAGCCGTTCCAGCCGCCGTACTACGTGCAGGCGTCGAACGCGGAGAACCCGGACGTCACCAGTGGTGACTCGACGTTCCAGCTGACCTCACCCATGAACGTCCAGAAGTCGGAGAACCTCGCCGCGTACGTCAGCGTCGACAGCACGTACGGCGACGACTACGGCAAGATGACCGTGCTCCAGGTGCCGAAGTCGCCGTCTATCTCCGGGCCCGAACGGGCGTTCACCACCAGTACCGGCCGCGCCGAGGTCAGCCAGGACATCCGGTTGCTGGAGGGCAACCGGAACACGGTCCTCTACGGCAACGTGTTGACCCTGCCGATCGGCGGGAGCTTCCTCTACGTCATCCCGGTCTACACGGTCGGCTCCAACGAGGGCAGCTACCCGATCCTGCGCCGCGTGCTGCTCTCGTACGGCAGCGCGATCGGCTACGAGCCGACCCTCACGCAAGCCCTGCAGGGCCTGCAACAGGGCTTCGTCGGACGGTTCCTCGACACCAACAACCAGACCGGGGGCGGCACGGTCACGCCCACCTCGCCCGGCTCGACGTCGTCGCCGACCGGGAGCACGTCGGCGCCGACGACCGGATCGAACGGCTCGGTCGACCAGCAGTTGCAGGCCCTGCGCCAGCAGATCGCGGACCTCGCCTACCAGATCAACGTGGCCCAGCGGGCGGGCGACTACACCAAGGCCGGTGAGCTCCAGGGCCGCCTGGCCGAACTGGCCTCCCAGTACGGCAGCCTCTCGGCGAGTGCGTCGCCGTCGACCGGCACGCCGTCGACCGGAGCAGCCTCGGCCGGCAGCAGTCCTCCCGCCACGCCCACCGGCTGACGTCCGCACGTCACCGTCCCGACACCCCGGTGTCACGGCCACGACCCCGCGCGCTACAGTTGGTCCTACCGACGCGGGGTGGAGCAGCTCGGTAGCTCGCTGGGCTCATAACCCAGAGGTCGCAGGTTCAAATCCTGCCCCCGCTACAGATCGACGAAGGCCCCGGACCACCTGGTCCGGGGCCTTCGTCGTGTCCGGGGTGGTCTCAGCGGGGCGCGAGGCCCGCGAGCCAGGTCGCGAGGAGCCGGCGGCAGGTGGCGTCCCAGCCGGGGTCGACCGGCCGCGGCTGCGCGAGCAGCGACCCGAACACGACGACGTCGCGCGCGGTGACGTCCGACCCGATGCTGCCGTCGGCCCGCCCACGGGCGAGGACGCGCCGCACACAGCGGTGCACGGCCGCGCGGACGACGAGGGTCTCGGGGGCGGTGGCCGGCGGGCCGCCGTGCAGCGGGAGCACGAGCTCGTTGCGCTGACTGATCGCCGCCTCGACGAACCGGCGCAGCGCGTCCACCGGGGTGCTGCCGTCGCGTTCGGCCGCCTCGGCGTTGGCCAGCACCTGCAGGAACGACCGGTGCGTGAGGTGGTCCAGCAACGCCTCCCGGGTGGGGAAGTGGCGGTAGAGCGTGCCGATCCCGACCCCGGCGTCGTCGGCGATGGTCGCCATCGGCACCCGGGCGCCCTCGCGGTGGACGGCGGCCACCGCGGCCGCCACGAGGGCGTCGTGGTTGCGGACGGCGTCGCGGCGTCGCTCGCCGGTTCCCGTCCGTGCGGCCACGGCCCCATCGAACCACCTCGACCCGCTCTTGAAGCGGAGGAAATCATCCGGTTGACTGACGGCGTCCCGACGACCACGACCCGAGGAGAACGACGTGTCGGACGAAGACCTCTCGATGGGTGTGGACGTGGTCCCGCCGGACGACCCCGCGCGGCGGCTGACGTTCTCGAACCCCGACGACCCTGCGCTGCCGCACATCGGGTTGGTCGGTGACACCTACACGATCGTGGTGTCGGGCGCCGACACCGACGGCCGCTACACGGCCATCGACATGCACGTGCCCGCGGGCGGCGGTCCGCCGCCGCACCGGCACGACTTCGAGGAGATGTTCCTGGTCCTCGAGGGCGAGGTCGAGGTGACCTTCCGGGGCGAGACGCGGACGGCCCGCCAGGGCGAGACGATCAACGTGCCGTCGAACGCACCGCACGCGTTCCGCAACGCCAGCGACCGGCCGGCCCGGCTCATGTGCGTCTGCGCGCCCGCGGGCCAGGACGAGTTCTTCACGCTCGTCGGCCAGCCGGTCGACGGCCGCACGACCCCGCCTCCGCCCCTGGACGAGGAGGCCCAGGCCGCGTTCGTCGCCCGCGCGCGCGAGCTGGCACCGCGCTTCCGCAGCGAGCTCCCGCCGCCGCCGGGCGCCGGCTGAGAACCGGCCGGGTGCCCCGCGCCGGAGCGGGTACAACCGCACCCGTGACCGTCGCTCCCTCGTTCGCGGCTCTGCGTGAGCGCACCGGGTCCGCGGTCGCCCGGTGGCAGGAAACCGGGGCGGCGCGGGTCTACGGCCGCGCCCGGCACTACAACTTCGTCGCGCACGTGCTCGCCCTCGGCGCGCAGCAGGTGCTCTGCACGGCGCCCCTGGTGGTCGCGGTGTCGGCCGTCGTCGAGCGGGTCAGCGGCCGGGGGATGGGCGAGCTGCTCGCCACCCTGTTCGGACTGGACCCCGAGGCCGCCGCCGACGTCGACCGGCTGTTCTCCGGCTCCGCCCGCGTGAGCATGGCGGAGCTGGTCATCGGACTGCTGGTCGCGCTCGCGTTCGCGACCGGGGTCGCTGCGACCCAGCAGCGCGGTTTCGAGCTCGTCTGGGGGCTGCCGCGGTCCGACGGTGTCCGGATCTGGTTGCGGCAGGCCGCCTGGGGGATCGCCCTGGCGCTGTTCGTGACGGCCATGGTGCTCGCGGGCCGGCTCGGACGGTGGGTCGGGCACCCGGTCGCCCTCGACAGCTGGACGGCCGCGCTCGCACAGGGCGTCCTCGCGGCGTTGTTCTACTGGTGGGGACAGCGGATCCTGCTCGACGGCCGGGTGTCGTACCGGCGGCTGCTGCCGGGCGCGGTGGCGGTCGGGATCGGCATCCTCGCCCTGACCCGGATCTCGCCGCTGGTCCTCTCGGGTCAGATCACCGAGGAGGTCCGCGACTACGGCCTCATCGGAGCCGTCTTCGTGCTGTCGGTCTGGCTGATGGTGCTCAGCGCCGTGCTCATGGGCGGGGTGCTGCTCGGGGTCGTGATCGTGCGCCGGGGTGAGGCCATGCGGCCCGTGCCGACCGGCGAGACGCAGACGGCGGGCGAGGGTGAACCGCACCTGGCGCTGACGGAACCGACCCCACCAGCCTGATCACTCGATCTCCGAGTGTTCGGATCAGGTCAGCGTGAGGGCACGACGATCAGCGCCGTGCGGTGCCGGACGCGTGAGGGTCAGGCGCCGAGTTCCCAGTAGGCCGAGAGCTGGTCGCGGCACGCGGAGGAGCAGGTTCCGCGGGTGGACGTCGCGGTGCCGCACCAGCGGCAGCGACGGCCGTGCCGGTGGGCGTCGGACCAGCGCAGCAGGAGAGCGAGCATGGTCCGTGTGTGCCCCCGTGCGGAGCGATTCTCACACCGTCAGCGCTTCCGAATTCTCGAGTTACTCGAAACTCGATGTTTCAATCCGGACAGACCCGGACACACCGTTCGGCGGCGTTCGAGGGGGTCGGATCGTCACGCCGGGTCCGCTCGTCCGTTGGGCACGGGTGACGGGTGCCGACGGGGCGCACCGCGTGGTTGGCTGGGTGACGGTCGCTCCGGGGAACGGCGACCGCGAGGGGGACTGACGCATGGCAGGTACGGCAGCGGCGGGGTCGTTCGGGCACGAGGGCGCCGGTGCCGGCATCGGCCACCACGGCGGCCGCGTCCTCGTCGGCGCGATCGTCGCGATGATCGCGCTCGCGGTCTTCCCGCTCCCGCCCGAGAACCCGGCGTCCTTCGCCCTGCCCCTGCTGCTGTTCGTCGTCGTGCTCGGCGCCTGGGTCCTCATGCGGCGGCACGACCGGTCGCTGTGCGAGCGCTGCGTGCGCACCATGCCGCTCGACGCCGCGGCCACCGCGCAGCGCCGGCACCGTCGGTTCGCGGTCGTGCACCTCGGCGCGCGCCGCGGTGTCGTCGCGGGCTACCTCGTCGTCCTGCTCGGGTCGAACGCGTTGCTGTTCCTCGAGTCCACCCCGGCCCGGTTGCTGTGGGCGGCGGTGCAGTTCTCGATGGTGTACCTGGTCCTCGCCCACTCGACCCACCGCAGCCTGCAGCCGTGGTGTCCCTGGTGCTCCGAGGGTGGGGGCGGCGAGGACGTCGTCGACACCCCGGGCCCGCTGCCGGTGGGCGGCACGAAGGTCGGCTGACCGGGTCGTCACCCGTCCGGAACGGCGACCGGTTCTGAACGTGTTCGACACACCTGTCCGGTGAGGGCGGAGGCGTCTGGCAGGCTGTCGTGCATGAGTGAGGCCGACCGTTCCCCCAGCACCGCGACCGATGCCGCGACGACGCGCTACCCGTGTGTCTGCTGCGGCCACCTCACGCTGACCGCCCCGCCCGGGTCGTACGACGACTGCCCGGTCTGTGGCTGGGAGGACGACATCGTCGGGCTGCGGTGGCCCGACCTCGACGAGGGCGCGAACCGGCTCTCGCTCATCGAGGCCCAACGGGCCTACGCCGCGAGCGGTGCGGCCGACCCCGAGCGCGACGTGCCGGTGCGCCCCGCGCGCGCCGACGAGCCGCTCGACGACGGCTTCCGCCCGGTCGACCCGGTGCGGGACAACGTCGAGTTCGCCGAGGCCCACGAGTCGCCGTACCCCGCGGACCCCACCGAGCTCTACTGGTGGCGGCCCACGTTCTGGCGCACCCCGCAGCCCGTCGAGTCCCGAGGCGTCTGATCCCGGGGTCGGCGCGTTCGCACCTCAGCCCTGGACGGTCGGGCCGACCCGTTCGATCGTGAGCTGCAGCAGGCACCGCTGGTCGCGGACCATGGCCGCGCGGTAGTCCTCCCAGTCCGGGTGCTCGCCGGAGACCCGGCGGTAGTACGCGACCAGGCCGTCCATGGCCTCGGGCAGCGGGACGATCCGCACCGGCCCCTCGACCTGCACCCACTCGCCGTAGAACGCGTCGGTCACGACCATGACGGCCGCGTACGGGTGACGGCGCAGGTGGGCGACCTTGCGGGCCGTCTCGCGGGTGCTCACCACCACGAGGCCGTCCTCGTCGACGTCGGTCGTGACCGGCGACATCTGGGTGCGGCCGTCGGCGCGGGTGGTCGCCATGGTGGCGCGGTGGTGGGTGCGCAGGAACGCACGGGCGGACTCGATCGCGGCGGCGTCGCTCACGAGTGCCACGCTAGCCCCGTGACCGACGCTCTGGACTGGCAACCGTGGGTGGCCGCGCCCGACCTGCTCGCCCCACCGACCGCCACCGCACTGGCCGCGTGGGAGGCGTCCTCGCCCGGCGCCACCGCCACCGTGCAGGTCGCGGCGATCGACCCGGAACTCGCCGACACCGCCGCGTTCTGCGAGCGGTACGGCGTCGAGCCCGAGCAGTCGGCCAACTGCGTGGTCGTCGCGGGCCGGCGTGGCGAGGTGACCCGGCACGCCGCCTGCCTGGTGCTCGCCACCACCCGCGCCGACGTCAACGGAGTCGTCCGCAGGCGCCTCGACGCCCGCAAGGCGTCGTTCGCGCCGCTCGACGAGACCGTCGCCGCCACCTCGATGGAGTACGGCGGCATCACGCCGGTCGGGCTGCCCGGGGACTGGCCGGTGTGGCTCGACGCCCGGGTGGCCGCGGCGCCGTGGATCGTCATCGGCAGCGGCGTGCGCGGTTCCAAGCTCTCGTTGCCGGGCGCGACCCTGCTCGACTACCCCGGCGCGGAGGCCGTCACCGACCTCGCCCACCCCGTGTAGGCCCGAATTCTGTGTACTCCTGCGTCGTCACGCTGCAGGAGTACACAGAATTCGGTCAGCCGCCGAGGGCCTCAAGCAGGGCGGCGTGGAGCCGGCCGTTGCTGGCCGCGGCGTCGGGGCCGTGGGGGCCGGGGGTCCCGGCGAGGTCGGTGAAGGTGCCGCCCGCCTCGGTGACGATGGGGACGACGCCCGCCATGTCCCAGAGCGACAGGTCGGGTTCGGCGGCCATGTCGACCACGCCCTCGGCGACGAGCATGTAGGACCAGAAGTCGCCGTAGCCGCGGTTGCGCCAGGCCCGCTCGGTGAGCCCGACGAGGTTGTCCAGCAACCCGCGGGCCTTCCACCCCTCCAGCGAGGAGTACGACAGCGACGCGTCCTCGAGGGCGCCCACGCCGGACACCCGCAGGCGCCGGGGCGGACCACCTGCCACCGACCCGTACGCGCCGGCGCCGCGGGCCGCCCACCAACGGCGGTGCAGGGCGGGGGCGGACACGACGCCGACGACGGTGTCGTCCGGGCCGCCCGCCTCGGTGTCGACCAGGCCGATGAGCGTGCCCCACACCGGGACGCCGCGGACGTAGTTCTTGGTGCCGTCGATGGGGTCGACGATCCACCGGCGCGGGCCGGCGGTCGGGTCGACGCCGTACTCCTCACCGGTGATCGCGTCGTCGGGCCGTTCCTCCGCCAGGTGGGCCCGGATGGCTTCCTCGACGGCCTTGTCGGCGTCGGAGACGGGGGAGAGGTCGGGCTTGGTCTCGACGACGAGGTCGTCGGCGCGGAACCGGGCCGCGGAGATGGCGTCGGCGATGTCGGCGAGTTCGAGTGCGACGCGCAAGTCGTCGCTCCACGGGGAGTCGGGCACGGACCTCAGTGTTCCGCAGTCCGCTCGGCACCACGGGCGAGGCTCTCGGCCAGGCGCCGGAAGGCCGCCAACCGTTCGGGTACCGCATGCCCGGTGGCCACCCACTCGTCGAGTCGGCAGCCGTCGGTCGCGGTGAGGTGCCTGCAGCCGCGGGGGCACAGGATCGCGCCGCCCTCGAGGTCGGGGAAGGCCCAGAGCAGGTCGTCGGGGCCGACGTGGGCCAGGCCGAACGAGCGCACGCCGGGGGTGTCGACGACCCAGCCGTGCTCGGGGTCGTCGGGCAGCGGCAGGGCGATCGCCGAACTCGACGTGTGGCGACCCTTGCCGATCGCGCTGACGGTGCCGGTGCTGCGCAGCGCGGTGGGCACCAACGCGTTGACCAGCGTCGACTTGCCCACGCCGGAATGCCCGATCAGCACCGAGGTCTGACCTTCGAGTCGCTGCCGGAGGCGGACGAGGTCGACGTCGAACCGGTCGCGCTGCAGGACGATCGCCGACACGTCGAGGACCTCGTAGCGGGCGATGGTCTCCTCCGGGCTGGCGAGGTCAGCCTTGGTGAGACACAACAACGGTTGCAGGCCGGCGGTGAGCGCGGCGACGACACACCGGTCGATGAACCCGTAGCTGGGTTCGGGATCGGCGAGCGCGGTGACCACCACGAGTTGGTCGGCGTTGGCCACCAGCACCCGTTCGGTGGGGTTGTCGTCGTCGGCGCTGCGCCGCAGGATCGTCGTGCGTTCGTCGCGGCGGACGATGCGGGCCAGGGCGTCGTCGTCGCCGGAGGTGTCACCGACCACGCCGACCCGGTCACCCACGACGATCCCGGCCCGGCCGAGTTCGCGGGCGCGCATCGCCACCAGTTCGGTGCCGTCGTCGAGGAGCACGGCGAAGCGGCCGCGGTCGACGGTCGTGACCCGGCCGTCGAGGGCCTCGACGTGCTCGGGACGCTGCTTGGAGCGGGGGCGGCTGCCGCCCCGGGTGGGACGGACGCGGACGTCGTCCTCGTCGTACCGCTCGAGGCCGCCCCGACGCGCCACGGGTGCTCAGGCCTCCGTGGATCCCACGAGCGCGGCCCAGCGCTGCGGGAAGTCGGTCATGGTCTTGGTGGTGCTGGCGATGTCGTCGACCGTGACGTCGTCGACGGCGAGGCCGAGCACAGCACCGGCCTGGGCCATCCGGTGGTCGGCGTGAGCAGCCCAGGTTGCACCATGCAACGGTCGCGGGGTGATGGCGAGACCGTCGGCGGTCTCGGTGACGTCGCCGCCGAGTGCGTTGACGCCGTGAGCCAGCGCCGCGAGGCGGTCGGTCTCGTGTCCGCGCAGGTGACCGATGCCGCGCAGCACCGAGGGGGAGTCGGCCAGGGCGAGCGTCGCGGCGAGCACGGGGGTCAGCTCGCCGACGTCGCGCAGGTCGGCGTCGACCCCGTGGACGACGCCCGTGCCGGTGACGACCAGGTCGCCCTCGGCGAACTCGACCCCGGCGCCCATCTCGGCCAGCAGGGTGCGCAGCCGGTCGCCGGGCTGGTGGGTGCGGGCCGGCCACCCCGTGACACGGACCTCGCCGCCGGTCACGAGGGCGGCGGCCAGGAACGGTGCGGCGTTCGACAGATCCGGCTCGACGTCGACGTCGACGGCTCGCACGGTGCCGGGTGCAACGGTCCAGACGCCGGGGCGGGAGACGTCCACGCTCACGCCGGCGTCGGTGAGGGCCTGCACGGTCATGGCGATGTGGGTGGCGGACGGCACCGGGTCGGCGCCGACGTGCACGATCTCCAGGCCCTTGTCGAACCGGGCGCCCGAGAGCAGCAACCCCGACACGAACTGCGAACTCGCCGACGCGTCGATGGCGATCCGCCCGCCCTCGGCGGACCCGCTGCCGTGGACCGTGACGGGCAGGTTCCCGCCGGTCGCGGCCTCGATGTCGACACCGGCCTGGCGCAGGCCGTCGACCAGCACGCCGAGCGGGCGTTCACGGGCGTAGGGATCGCCGTCGAAGTGGACGTCGCCGCGGGCGAAGGCGGCGACGGGCGGCAGGAACCGCATGACCGTGCCGGCGAGGCCGACGTCGACCGTTGCTCCGTGCAACGTCACGGGCGTGACCGTCCAGCCGCCGTCCGGTTCGTCACTGATCCCGGCGCCCAGGGCGCGCAACGCCCCGGCCATGAGCAGGGTGTCGCGAGCGCGCAGCGGCCGGGAGATCCGCGACGGGCCGTCGGCGAGCGCGGCGAGCACCAGCGCGCGGGCGGTGTGGGACTTCGAGCCGGGCAGCTCGACCGTGGCGCGCACCGGCGCCGTGGCGCGGGGTGCGGGCCAGGCGGGCGCTGCCGCCGGTGTCGAGGTCACCCGGCCATCATCCCGTACGGTCCGTGGCGTGACGGACCCACGGCAAGGCAGTTCCCCAGCTGAGGGCGTGAGCCGGTTCGGGCACGTCGAACTCGCCGACATGCCGGAGGACATCCGGGCGCGGATCGCGCCGATCGCCGAGAAGTCGGGCTTCGTGCCCAACGTCTTCCGCGCCCTGGCGCGCCGGCCCCGCGAGCTGCGGGCGTTCCTCGACTACCACGACGCGCTGATGGAACCTGATGCCGTCCCCTCCGCCGGTGCGGGGCACAGCGGGACGCTGTCGAGGGCCGAGCGTGAACTCATCGTGGTCGCGACCTCGGCCGCCAACGACTGCACCTACTGCGTGGTGGCCCACGGCGCGATCCTGCGCATCCGCAGCAAGGACCCGGAGAAGGCCGACCGGGTGGCCACGAACCCCGGCGGTGTGCCGCTGTCGCCCCGCGAGCGGGCGATCGTCGACCTCGCGCTGGTGACCGCGGTCGACCCGGCGTCGCTGACCCCGGCCGAACTCGACAGCGCGCGCGACGCCGGCCTCACCGACGACGAGATCTGGGACATCGGCGCCATCGCCGCCCTGTTCGCGCTGTCCAACCGGATGGCCCACCTGACCGGCCTGCAGCCCAACCCCGAGTTCTTCACCATGGGCCGCACTCCGCGCTAGGGCGGCCCGCCCGCGGCTGTCGGTGGTCGCCACTACCGTCGGGGCCATGTGCGGGCGCTACGTGTCGGTGCGGTCGGATGCCGACCTGCTGCGGGAGTTCGAGGCCGAGGACGCCACCGGCGACGGCGCCGCGCAGCCCGAACCCACCAGCTACAACGTCGCGCCGACCATGACGGTCCGGGCGGTCGTCAACCGGCGCCGACGCGATGCCGAGGGTGCCCCGGTCGGTGAACCGGTCCGGCAACTGCGCACGATGCGGTGGGGCCTGGTCCCGAGCTGGGCCAAGGACCTCTCGGTCGGTGCGCGGATGATCAACGCCCGGGTGGAGTCGGTGCCCGAGAAACCCGCCTTCCGCAAGGCGTTCGCCGCCCGCCGCGCCCTCATCCCGGCCGACGGCTGGTACGAGTGGAAGCGCCCGGGCGAGGGATCGGGGCCCAAGCAGCCGTTCTACATGGTCCCGCGTGACGGTCACCCGCTCGCGTTCGCTGGGCTCTACGAGTTCTGGTCCGACCCGGCTGATCCGGACGCACCGACCCTGACCACCTGCACGATCGTCACCGCGCCCTCGGCCGGCGAGCTCGCCGAGATCCACGACCGGATGCCGCTGGTGCTCGCCCGCGACGTGTGGGCGCGCTGGCTCGACCCGGCCGAGAAGGCCCCGGTCGACCTCCTGCAGCCGTGGGACGAGGCGCACGGCGAGCTGCTCGAGCTGCGGCCGGTGTCGGCGCGGGTCAACAAGGTCGACCACGACGACCCGAGCCTGCTCGAGCCGGCCACCGTCGCGGGCGGCGCCGAGACCAGCGCCGAACCCACCCTCTTCTGACGAGCTCCCGGCGGGAGCGGGTCAGACCGTCTCGGCCGGGATCCGCTCGCCCGCCTCGACCGCCAGCTCGAGGTGGTTGCCCTCGGGCGGCAGCGGGCAGGTCGCGAACGGGGTGTAGGCGCACGGCAGGTTGGTGGCCCGGTTGAAGTCCACGACCGTTCGGCCGTCGGCGTCGGGCTCCGGCACCGACAGCGACCGGTTGGCGGCGTAGGTCGTCACCCCGGACGTCGCGTCGGTGAACAGCACCATGAACGTGCCCGGCGTGAGCCCGTCGAACGCGACCAGCCGGTGGGTGGTCCCGTCGCCCAGGTCGACGACCAGTTCCCCGGGCGCGGCGTAGACGTGCTGCAGCCCGTCGACGACCGCGCCGACCGTGACGTCGCGCGGGGCGTCGTAGCGCTCGAAGACGGCCGGCCGGGCCCACCGCGGGTCTGGGGCGAAGGTCGGGGTGCCGCGGTAGCCCGCGCGGACCGGGGCGTCGGGGTGGCGCGGGCGCACGATGTCGTTGCCGGCACGCCGGGCCACCTCGATCACGGCATCGCCGGCGCCGGCCATGACGCTCCCGCGTTCGGGGATCCGTCCGAAGACGTACCGGCCGGTCACCGGTGCACCGTCGACGGTCAGCGTCTCGCCCTCACCCAGCTGGACCACGATGCCCTCGGCGTCGGTGGTCGACCACTCCCCGGGCGCGTCGTCGAACCGCGTCGGGCGGTCGTCCAGCCAGCGCAGGCTCGTGATGGCGAGGAACCCGTGGGCGTCCGCACGGTGGACCTCGTGCGCGCGGTGCCAGTCCTGCCAGGCGAGCGCGAAGTCGGTGTCGGTCGCGGTGGTGGTCGTCATGGGAGGTGCAACGCGCACCGGCCGGGATCGATGCCCTCTCGCCGGGCTCGCGGCCTCGTCAGACCCGCGACGGGCCGTGGCGCCGGTGTTCGCGTGCCAGCGCCGTCGCGGCGAGGTCGGCCACGACCTTGGCCACCAGCAACGCCGACCGGTCGGCGTGGGCTGCCGGGTGCGCGTGCACCACGAACCGGCCGTAGCCCACGCCACCACGTTCGGCGACGATCTCGAACGGCATCGGCGGCAGGCCGACCTGCTCGACCGGCCAGACCACGTCGTCGTCCCCGCCGATGCGGCCGTCGGCGTGCAACCGGGGCATGCCGCCCAGCCGGGACCGCTCGAACTGCACCTCGGCGCCACCGAGGACCTCGGCGAGCGCGGTCCGGGTCGCCGCCACCGTGGTGCGGTCGCCGGTGTCGGTGGCCGCGAGGTCCGCGAGGCGCGAGATCGTGCGGAGCTGGTGGGCGGCGAGGTCGGCGTGCGAGCGGTGCCGCCGGCCGCGCACCGCGATCTCCGTGACGGTGACGCCGACGACCAGCAGCAGCGCGGTCGTCTCGACGTCCTCGCGCGAGGTGATCGCGAACGACTCGTAGGGCCGCACCAGCAGCAGGTCGAACCACGCCGCGGCCGAGATCGACGCCAGCACGCCCGCGCCGCGGTCTCCGCGGGCCGCCACGGCGACGACGACGGTGACCATCAGCAGCGCCGCCGCCGAACCCGGCAGGTCGTCGCGCCACGGCAGCACGACCAGCGCGATCGCCAGCGGGGCGAGCACGGCGACGATCGGGACGGTGAGCCGGCGGATGCGCCGGTCGGACAGGGTGCGCATCCCTCCACCGTGCGCGCGCGGACCCGGGTGGGGAAGGCGCGCCGCCCGATCGTCACGCGACCCTCACGGCGTCCGTGCGCCCGCCGCTACGGTCGGCGGATGCCGGACGCGGACGCGACGACGGTCGACACCTCGGCGGGTCCCGCCCGCGTGCAGATCAGCGCGGGTGAGGGAGGTGTCGGGCTGCTGGTGCTGACGCACGGCTCGGCGGGCTCGGTCGACGCTCCGGACCTGCGGGCGCTGCGTGACGCCGCGGCGGGCGCCGGCTGGACCGTGGCCGCCGTGACCCAGCCGTTCCGGCTCGCCGGTGCCCGCGCTCCGGGTAGCGCCGTGAAGCAGGACGCCGCGTGGGTCGAGGTGGTGACGGCCCTGCGCGCGACGGTGCCCGGCCCGCTCGTGCAGGCCGGGCGGTCGAACGGTGCACGGGTCGCCTGCCGGACGGCGGACCCGCTCGGCGCCGCCGGGGTCGTGGCCCTGGCCTTCCCCGTGCACCCGCCCGGACGCCCCGAGAAGCACCGGTTGGACGAGCTGGACCTGCCGACGTGCCGCGTCCTGGTCGTGCAGGGCAGCCGTGACCCGTTCGGCGTGCCGAGCCCGCGGCGGGGGCGGCGCACCGTGGTCGTGGTCGACGGCGCGGACCACGCGTTGAAGGGTGCGGCGCCGGTGATCACCCGTGAGGCGCGGCGGTTCCTGCGGGCGGTCGCGGCCCGCCCCTCGTGAACGGCCGGGTCGGTGTGCGAAGGTCCAGGCGTGAGCACCGCCGCTGACGACGTCCGGGCCGCCCGGGACCTGCTGCTGACCCACCGCGAGGACCTCGCCGCCGCCCAGGCGGGGTTCGTCTGGCCGCGGCCCGAGCACTTCAACTGGGCGATCGACTGGTTCGACGGCGTCCTCGCCACCGACCACCCCGACCGGGTGGCACTGCGCATCGTCGAACCCGACGGCACCGACGCCGGCTACACGTTCGCGCAGCTGTCGGAGCGGTCGGACCAGCTCGCCGGGTGGTTGCGCTCGCACGGGGTGGCCCGTGGGCAGCGGGTCCTGCTGCTACTCGGCAACCAGGTCGAGTTGTGGGAGTCGATGCTCGCGGCGGCCAAGCTGGGCGCGGTGGTCATCCCGGCGACCACGATGCTCGGCCCGGCCGACCTGCGCGACCGCGTCGACCGCGGTGACGTCGCGGCGGTCATCGCCCGGTCCGACGTCACCGCCAACTTCGCCGAGGTCCACGGCTCTTACGTGCGCATCGCGGTCGGCGAGCCGGTCGAGGGCTGGCTGCGGTTCGCCGACTCCGAGACCTCGTTCGACCACTTCTCGCCCGACGACGAGACCCGCGCCGACGACCCGCTGCTGCTGTACTTCACCTCCGGTACGACCGCCCTGCCGAAGCTGGTGCAGCACACCCATGCCAGCTACCCGATCGGTCACCTCACGACGATGTACTGGATCGGGCTGCGGCCGGGCGACGTGCACCTCAACGTGTCCAGTCCCGGCTGGGCGAAGCACGCGTGGTCGTGCGTGTTCGCGCCGTGGCTCGCCGGCGCCACCATCGCGGTCTTCAACTACGCCCGGTTCGACGCCGCGGCCATGCTCGACGTGCTGCAACGGTTGCAGGTGACAACGTTCTGCGCGCCGCCGACGGTGTGGCGCATGCTGGTCCAGGCCGACCTCGGCGCGTGGGATCTGCCCGCGTTGCGCGAGGTCGTCGGCGCCGGCGAGCCCTTGAACCCCGAGGTGATCTCGCACGTGCAGCGGGTCTGGGGCATGACGATCCGCGACGGCTTCGGGCAGACCGAGTCGTCGCTGCAGATCGGCAACCCGCCGGGCAACGCCGTCCAGCTCGGGTCGATGGGGCGTCCGCTGCCGGGCTTCGACGTCGTCCTCGTCGACCCGGTCAGCGGTGAGCGCGGCGCGACCGAGGGCGAGATCTGCCTCGACCTCGACGGCCCCCACGGACGTCCGGTGGGCCTCATGACCGGGTACCGCCGCGACGGCGAGCACGCCGACGACGACGCCATGGCCGCCGCCTTCGCGGGCGGGGTCTACCACACCGGCGACGTCGCGACCCGTGACTCCGACGGCTACATCACCTTCGTCGGCCGCACCGACGACGTGTTCAAGGCGTCGGACTACCGGATCAGCCCGTTCGAACTGGAGAGCGTCCTCATCGAGCACCCGGCGGTGGCCGAGGCCGCGATCGTGCCCGCGCCCGACGCGCTCCGCCTGGCGGTGCCGAAGGCGTACGTCGTGCTCGCCGCGGGCCACGAGCCGTCGGCCGAGTTGGCGTACGCGATCCTCGACCACGCCCGGGCGAACCTGCCGGGTTACAAGCGGATCCGCCGCCTGGAGTTCGCCGACCTGCCCAAGACGATCTCGGGCAAGATCCGCCGCGTCGAACTGCGCACCGCGGAGCAGGAGCGCGGCGAGCAACGGCCCGCGGGGGAGTACCGCGACGACGACCCGCGCTGATCACTGCGCCGGCCGGCCGCCCCGGCTCAGACGCCGCTGATGATCTCGGTGCGTTCGTCGAGCAGGTGACCGATGCGCCGGAGGGCGTGCAGCACCTCGACCCCGATCGGGCCGTCGGTGGAGCTCGCCAGCACGGCCCGCAGGTGGTTGTTGGAGAACTGCAGCACGCGCCGCCCGGCGGGGGTCAGCACGATGAGTCGGCTGCGCCGGTCGGTCGGGTGTTGCGTGCGGCGGATGTGCCCCGCGCGCTCCAGGCGGTCGAGGATCGCCGTGACGGTGCCGGAGCTCAGCAGCATGCGGCTGCCGATCTGGTGCGGCGTGAGCGGCTGGCCGGCCTCGGACAGCAGGCTGAGCACGATGGACTCGACCGCGCCGATGCCGAAGTGGTCGGCCACCGCGGCGCGGTAGCGGTCGCCCGCGATGAGCACGGCCCGTAGGGCGACCACGGCCTGGTCGACCGCGTGGTCGGAGGTGGTGTCGGCGGTCGCGCCGGACCCCTCGACGTCGGTGTCGTCCTCGACGTCGTCGGCGGGGCGGGTCACGGTGGCGTCGGCGTCGGGCACGACGTCAGCGTACGCCAGAGACTCGAAAAACGAGTGATACGCCGGGCGAGCGAGGTCAGGCGCTCTCCGCCACCGCGGCGTACCGGGCGTCGGCCGCGCGCAGCAGGTCGTCGGGGGCCAACTCGACGGCCAGGCCGCGCTGACCGGCGGAGACCAGAACCCGGTCGAACAGGATCGCGGTCTCGTCGACGATGCGCGGGATCCCGGTCTTCTGGCCGATCGGGGAGATCCCGCCGCGCACGTACCCGGTGGTCCGTTCGGCGAGGGCGAGGTCGGCCATCGCGGCCCGTTTGACGCCGACGGCTCGCGCGAACGCTCTGAGGTCGAGTTTCCCGGAGACCGGCACGACACCGCAGCCCAGGGGCGGTCGGCGGCCGGGAGCGCCGCCGGTCTCCAACTCCGTGAGCAGCGTCTTGAAGAAGCGGTCGGGGTCGACCCCCAGCGCCGTCACGGCCTCGTCGCCGAACGCGGTGGACCGCGGGTCGTGGTCGTAGGGGTGCAGCACGTACGCGATCCCGAGCGCATCGAGCCGGGCGACGGCGGGCGTGGCGGCCACGGCGCAGACGCTAGGCCACGCCCGCCGTCGGACGCGCCGATGCGGGGGACCGTCGCCGCGGCGCGGGAATGCGGGCGGCCACGCGGTGCGTTCCACCGCCCGATGAACGCCACGCTCGAACGACTCAGCGACCCGGCCGCCGGTATCTCCGTGCGCCCGGTCGTCACGCCCACCACCCCCGTACGATCGGGGTCACGGACCGGTGCCGCACCGGCCGGGGAGGGGACAGTGACGTCGGCCAGCGAAGCGCCCGTGGGCGGGGAGACCGCCCCGATCGAGATCGACCGCGACACCCTCGACCGCGCTCCGGAGGAGACCACCGAGCAGCGCCGCGAGCGGTTCGAGCGCGACGCCCTGCCCTACCTCGACCAGCTCTACGCCGCCGCGATGCGCATGACCCGCAACCCGGCCGACGCCGAGGACCTGGTCCAGGAGACGTACGTGAAGGCCTTCGCCGCCTTCCACCAGTTCACGCAGGGCACCAACCTCAAGGCGTGGCTGTACCGCATCCTCACCAACGCCTTCATCAACAACTACCGCAAGAAGCAGCGCCAGCCGCAGGAGAGCAACTCCGAGAACGTCGAGGACTGGCAGCTCGCACGCGCCGAGTCGCACACGTCCACCGGCCTGCGCTCGGCCGAGATGGAGGCGCTCGACCACCTCCCGGACTCCGACGTCAAGGACGCGCTGCAGCAACTGCCCGAGGACTTCCGCCTCGCCGTGTACCTCGCCGACGTCGAGGGTTTCGCCTACAAGGAGATCGCCCAGATCATGGGCACCCCGATCGGCACCGTGATGTCCCGCCTGCACCGTGGGCGGCGCCAGCTGCAGAAACTGCTCGCCGACTACGCCCACGGTCGTGGGCTCGTCGGCGCCGACGCAGGGAGCGACTCGTGAGCGACCAGGACCCGGGCGGACTTTCGGCGACGCCGTCGGACCACCTCACCGCGGTGGCACCGGGCGGCATCGACTGCACCGCCGTGCTCGCCGACGTCTTCCTCTACATCGACGACGAAGGCGACGTCGACGCACGGGAGCGGATCCGCGCCCACCTCGACGACTGTTCGCCGTGCCTGCGCCAGTACGGCGTCGAGCGCGACGTGAAGGCGCTCATCGCCCGCTGCTGCGGCGGCGACATCGCCCCCGAGCGGCTGCGCAGCTCGATCCGGGTGTCGCTGTCGAGCGTGACGTTCGAGGACGGCTCGTCGGTCGAGAGCTCCTCGGTGGAGTACCGCCAGGGCTTCTGACGCCCGGCCCTCTCGTACGACGCAGGCCCGACCTCGGCGAGTGCGTCGCCGAGGCCGGGCCTCTCGCGTCTGGTTTCAGTGCGCCTTGGTCGTGAGCGGGTCGAGCTCGTCCGCCACCCCGGCGTCGCCGGAGTCGCTGTAGTAGTCGGCGGGTGAGGTCTCGTCCCGTCCGCGCGGCACCTTCACCGCGCGGAGCACGACGGTGAGCACGGCCGCGACCACGACGTTGAGGATCAACGCGGTGAACCCGATGTACCACTGGGTGTTCGTGCCCGGGAAGAACGCCAGTGACGAACCGAAGTGCGCCGTGGTGGGCGACGCCTGGCGGTACGCCATCACCGTGCCGTAGACCATGCCGGCGGCCCAGCCGACAAGCAGCGCCCACCGGTCGAACCAGCGGGTGTACAGGCCGACGACGATGGCCAGCAACGTCTGGAGGATCCAGACACCGCCCAGCAACTGCAGGTTGATCGCGTTCTGCCGGTCGAGGAACAGCACGAACGCGAGCGCCCCGAACTTGACCACCAGCGAGACGATCTTGCTGACCTTGGCCTCCTGCGCGGGGGCGGCGTCGGGCTTGATGAACTCGCGGTAGATGTTGCGGGTGAACAGGTTGGCCGCGGCGATGGACATGATCGCGGCCGGCACCAGCGCTCCGATCGCGATCGCCGAGAAGGCGAGGCCGGCGAACCAGCTCGGGAACTGCTGCTCGAAGAAGCTGGGGACCGCGAGCTGCGGGTTGGGCTTGCCGTCGGCACCGATCACCGAGGTCTTGGCCGCGATCGCGGCGAACCCGAGCAGGGCGAGGAAGCCCAGCATCAGCGAGTACAACGGCAGCACCGTGGTGTTGCGCCGGATGGTGTTGCGGCTCTTGCTCGCCAGCACACCGGTCATCGAGTGCGGGTACATGAACAGCGCCAGCGCCGAACCCAACGAGAGGGTGGCGTACGCGAACGCCGACTGCTGGCCGGGGATCAGCGCGCCGGTCGGCTTGTTGGTGACCGGGTTGGTCTTGGCGAGTTTCTCGCCGGCGGCGTCGAAGATCTGCGCGAACCCGAACTTGGTCGCCACCAGCACGATCGCCACGATGATCACGATGTAGATGAGGAAGTCCTTGACGAACGCGATCAACGCCGGCGCCCGCAGCCCCGAGGAGTACGTGTAGGCCGCGAGCACCGCGAAGGCGATCAGCAACGGCAGGTCACGCAGGAACACGTTGTCGGCGCCGCCGATGCCCACGACGTCGAGGACGGCCTGGATACCCACGAGTTGCAGGGCGATGTAGGGCATCGTCGCGACGATGCCGGTGATCGCGACGGCCAGCGACAGTGCGCGCGAGCCGTAGCGACCGCGCACGAAGTCGGCCGGTGTCACGTATCCGTGCTTGTGGGCCACCGACCACAACCGCGGCAGCACGATGAAGGCGAACGGGTAGATCATCACCGTGTAGGGCACGGCGAAGAAGCCGCTGACCGCACCGGTCGCGTACATCGCCGCGGGCACCGCGACAAACGTGTACGCGGTGTAGAGGTCGCCGCCCAACAGGAACCAGGTGATCCAGCCGCCGAACCCGCGACCGCCGAGCCCCCACTCGTCGAGGCTCTCCTCCTGGTTCGCGCTGCGACGCCACCGCGCGGCGAGGAAGCCCGCGACCGTGACCAGGACGAAGAAGAAGATCAGGACGCCGAGCGCGACGCCGTCGACACCCTGCTTCACCGTCGACCTCCCCGGCCGCGGCGGGCGCGCTGCACGATGACGTAGGCGGCGTACGTCAGCAGCGACGCCACGACGACCATGAGCAGCTGGAACCAGTAGAAGAAGGGGAAGCCCAGCAGCCGCGGGTCCTCGCGGGCGTACAGCGGGACGATGACGAGCACCACGACCGGGATCGCGAGCAGGACTACCGCGGCGAGGGCCGGTCCGACCGGTAGGGGCCGCTTGTCCGGCGGCGGCTGGTCGGTCGAGCGCAGGTCGGACATCGTTGCCTCCCGGGTGCGAGTGCCCGCCGCCGGTCATCTGCGGCGAAATCGTCCGAAACCCTAGACCCAGCCCGCTCCAGGGTCGGTGCGGGCCGCGGCGTGGCGACGGCGTGGAACGATGGACCCCGATGGCCACCCTCGCCGACGTCCTCGCCGCCCGCACCGATCTCGCCGACGACGCCGCCGCCCACCTGCAGCGGCTCGTGCAGGAGTGGCAGCTGCTCTCGGACCTGTCCTTCGCCGACCTGTTGCTGTGGGTGCCGCTGCGCGGTGAGGACCCCGAGGCCCCCGCCACGTTCGTGTGCGCCGCCCAGTGCCGTCCGACCACCGCGCCCACCGCGTACCAGGACGACCGGGTCGGCAACCTCGACCAGAGCCCGGGCCTGCGCACCGCGCTCACCGAGGCGCGCATCCTGCGCCCCCCGAGCGACGACTGGCTCGAGGGTGTGCCGGTGCGTCGCGAGGCCGTCCCGGTCCGGTTCGGCGACGCCGTCGTGGCGGTCATGGGTCGCGACAGCAACCAGACCACCGTGCGTCACCCGAGCCAGCTGGAGCTCGCGTACCTGCAGAGCGCCGCCGACCTCACCGCGATGGTCGCCGACGGCACCTTCCCGGGGCCCGCCCGCAGTGACGACTTCGGAGCAGGCCCCCGCGCGGGCGACGGCCTGCTCCGCCTCGACAGCGACGGCACGATCCTCTACGCCAGCCCCAACGCGCTGTCGGGGTTCCGCCGCCTCGGCGTGACCGGCAACCTCATCAACGCCCGCATCGAGGACACCCTCTCCCAGGCGTCGGCGGGCGACCCGCTGCAGGTCGCCGACCTCGCCCGGGCGGTCGCCACGGCCCTGTCAGGAGTCGAGCCCGCGAGCCACGAGGTCGACATCCGCGGTGCGACCGTGCGGTTCCGGGTGCTGCCGCTGCGCCCGCGCGGGGAGCCGCTCGGCGCGCTCGTGCTGCTGCAGGACATCACCGAGCTGCGCCGGCTCGACCGTCAGATCATGAGCAAGGACGCGACCATCCGCGAGATCCACCACCGGGTGAAGAACAACCTGCAGACGGTGGCCGCGCTCCTGCGGCTGCAGGCGCGCCGGACCGCGGCGCCGGAGGCCCGGCTGGCGCTCGAGGAGTCGATGCGACGGGTGAGCTCGATCGCGATGGTCCACGAGACGCTCTCGACCTCGATCGACGAGACGGTCGCGTTCGGGGAGATCGTCGACCGGCTGCTGCAGATGCTGGCCGAGATCGCGCCCGGCGACGCGCACATCACGATGCGCCGCACGGGGGAGTTCGGGCCGCTACCGGCCGAGGTCGCGACCTCGCTGGTGCTGGTGCTGACGGAGTTGGTGCAGAACGCGCTCGAGCACGCCTACCCGGGCGGCACGTCCGGCACGGTCGAGGTGACGGCGCGACGCGCCGAGGGGCAGCTGGAGGTGAGCGTCCGCGACGACGGCGTGGGGTTGCGCGACGGCTTCACCCTCGAGGGCACCGACCGGCTCGGGCTGCAGATCGTCCGGACGTTGGTCACCGCCGAGCTCTCGGGCTCGGTGGCCTTGCAGCCCCGGGACGACGACGGCCGCGGGGCGGAAGCCGTGGTACGGCTCCCGGTCCCCGCGGCCGGTCTCGACGCGGTGGTCTGACAGCGACGTCTGATCTGGGGTCAGACGGACGCAGCGGTCAGACGTTGCTCCTCGCCCGCTGACGGGCGGTGCGGCGCTTGAGCGCGCGGCGCTCGTCCTCGGACAGCCCGCCCCAGACGCCGGCGTCCTGGCCGGACTCGAGGGCCCAGGTGAGGCACTCCTGGACGACCGGGCAACGGCGGCAGACGCTCTTGGCCTGCTCGATCTGGAGCAGGGCCGGGCCGGTGTTGCCGATCGGGAAGAAGAGCTCGGGGTCCTCGTCACGGCAGATCGAGCGGTGACGCCAATCCATGGGGTGTTCTCCTGTTCGCCGGGCCGGTGTGGCCCGGTGGTCTCGTGCCGCCGGTCGTGGTGGCGGTCGGTCGGGGCCCTCGCGTTGCGCCCTCAGCTCCTACCCGTGCGGCCCGCCGGTGTCACGGCGGTCGCGGTGTGGTGGGGGCGACGGTGCGGCGGGACTCCGTTCCTGGGTGGTCGGTGAGGTCGTGCTCCAAGGGGTGGTGCAGACTGCGTACAAACGGCGGTTCCGGTGGTGCAGACGTGCGACGTGCGGTCCTGCTGCGTCCGGAGAGTTCCGGGCGCTTGTGAATTCTTTCACGAGCACCGTCGGGCGGCAACCGTCTTCCCTGCGAGGTGGCGCACCCTGGCCTCCGGTCGCCGGGTGTGGCTGTCCGGATCGTGCAGATCGTGACGGTTCCCGGACGACCTGTCCGCACAGCGTGTCGGACTCGGCGCGACACGCGCAAGCCCCATCCGGCGTCCGATCCATCAGGCCGCCCACACCACTTGCCGTGGAAGCAAAGCCCGCGACAGTCTCCGTCCGCCCGGTGAACGGGCCCCGGGGCGGCGGGTGGAGCGGTCTCAGCCCGCGACGGTGAGCGCGCGGGGGACCGACCGGATCTCGACCTGTTCGCGTTCGCCGAGGTAGTCGCCGTCGACCTGGAAGGGCATCGGGCGCGACGCCGTCAGGGTCAGACCGGGGAGGTCGTGGCGCAGCAGCACCCCGCGACCGCGCGGCCGGGGCTTCGCCCGGAGCATCTCGGCGAACCCGCGGACCGCGCTCACCGTGCCCATCGAACGACGGGCGTAGAGGTCGACCCCGGTGTCGAACGAGGCCTCCGGGGTGGGCCGGATCGGGCGGTCGCCGACGAACGTCCAGGGGTCGGAGTTGGTCGCGATGGCGAAGTAGAGGTCGGAGACCTCGGTGCCGTCGTCGAAGCGCACCGACAGCGAGGGGTGCCGTCGGTCCTCCCGCAGGAACGCGCGGACGCCGGTCCGCGCGTAGAGGGCGTGGGTCGACGGCTTGCCCTTCGCCCGGACCCGTTCGACGTCGCGCACGATCGCGCCGTCGAACCCGATCCCCGCGGCGAAGACGAACCAGCGGCTGTCGGCCCGACCGAGGCTCACGGTCCGGCGGCGGCCCTCCCGCAGGGCGTCGAGCAGGTGGCCGGTGGCCTCGATCGGGTCGGTGGGCAGACCGAGCGCCTTGGCGAAGACGTTGGTGGATCCCGCCGGGATCAGGCCCAGCGCGGGCACCCCGGGGTGGACGCCGTCGGTGAGGATGCCGTTGACCACCTCGTTGGCGGTGCCGTCGCCACCGAGCGCGACCACGAGGTCGACGCCGGCCCGCATGGCCCGGCAGGCGAGCGCCGCGGCGTGGCCGCGGTTGGACGTCTCGGCGAGGTCGAGACCCTCGATCGGGCCGCTGGACTCGTCGAGCAGATCGGCCTCGCTGGCGAGCGCCCGCATGACGACGTCGCGCTGGCGGTCGCTGACTCCGGTGGCCCGGGGGTTGGTGATGACCAGCGCGCGCACGTCCGCGCACGGTACGGCAGGTGCCGGACGGGCCCGTGCGCCCGGTTACCGTGAGAGGCGTGGCGGACCTGCGCGACGACGAGACCGGGTCGCCCGACGTCCGGTCGGGTGTCGTTCCCGGCACGCTGCTCGCCGCCGTCGTGGTCGTGCTGCTGGAGGCCCTGGCCCTGGTCGCGGTCGCGGTCGTCGTCGTGGCCGAGACGGTGTTCGGCACACCGGAGGACCTCGCCGGTTCCCTGTTGCAGGCCGCCCTGGCGGTCGTCGGGGCCGTCGTCCTCGTGGCCTGCGCCCGGTCGCTCGGACGCCTGCGGACCTCGGCCCGCACCCCGGTGCTCGTGCTCCAGCTGCTGGCGCTGCCGGTGGCCTACAGCCTGTGGTTCCAGGGCAGCGGGCGCCCGCAGATCGGCGCCCCGATCGCGGTGGCCGCGTTGGTGACGATCTTCCTGCTGTTCGCCCCGCCGTCCCGCGAGGCGCTCGACCGCCCCGAGTAGACGCCGGTCCGGGCCTCAGTCCTCGACGAGCTGGTCGCGCAGCTTGGCGAGGCTGCGGGCGACGAGCCGGCTCACCTGCATCTGCGAGAGCCCGACGATCGTGGCGATCTCGGCCTGGGTCTTGCTGGCGAAGAACCGCAGCACGAGGATCTGCCGCTCACGTTCGGGCAGCGACTCGATCATCGGGCGCAGGGCCTCGCGCGACTCGACGTGGTCCAGGCGGGCGTCGACGTCGCCGAGGGTCTCGTGGACGGGCTGGCCGCTGCGGCCGACCGTCATCGAGTCCAGCGGCACCCCGGCGTAGGCGCGGGCCGACTCCAGGACGTCGATCACCTCGTCCTCGCTGATGTCCAGGCGCTTGGCCAGCTCCGGCACGGTCGGCGCCCGGCCGAGCTCGTGCGAGAGCTCCGAACGGGTCGTCGACATCGCGGTCTGCAGCTCCTGCAGCCGCCGCGGGACGCGCACCAGCCAGCCGGCGTCGCGGAAGTGACGCTTGATCTCACCGAGGATGGTCGGGGTCGCGTAGGTCGAGAACTCCAGGCCGCGCTCGGTGTCGAAGCGGTCGATGGACTTGATCAGACCGATCACGCCGACCTGCACCAGGTCACCCAACGGCTCGTTGCGGCCGGTGAAGCGGCGGGCGAGGTACTCGACCAGGGGCAGGTGCAGTTCCACCAGTTCGTCGCGGATGCGCTGGCGTTGGCTGCTGCCCTCGGGAGCCTCGTTGAGGCGCGCGAACAGACCCATGGCCTGTTCGCGTTTGGCGGCGGCGCGCGCCTTGCGCTCGTCCCCACTCTCGTTCCGGGCGGCGGCGCGTGCCGCGGCCCGTCCGGCCGAGTCGATCACGGAGCCGCCGGTTCGCTGACGTCGGCGAGCACGGGGGAGTCGGCGACACCGGACGCCTCGAGGGCGTCCTTCTGCAGGGTCAGGCCGAGCGCGCCGTCGGCGTCGCGCACGTCCGACACGTGGGCGAGCGCCTCGAGCAGCGTCCACCCGAACCCGCCCTGGTCGAGGGTCCGGCCGTCGGCGGCGGTCACGTCGACCGCGACCTCGATGGCGTCGGGACGGACACGGAACCCGGTGCGCACGGTCGAGTCGCGGACGGCCAGCGGCAGCAGCACCGCGAAGGCCTCGTCGACCGCGATGCGGAGGTCGTCGATCTCGTCGAGGGTGAACGGGAGCCGCGCGGCCAGGCCCGCGGCCAGGCTGCGCACGACTCCGACGTAGGCGACGTCGGCGGGAACCTCGAGGGCGACGACGGCGCCGCCGTCGTGCACGTCGGATTCGGTCACGTACCCACCTTCCGGGGCCGGTCGACGCCGGACGGCGTCGTGAGGGATCACCGGAAGGGTAACCGGCGCCGATGTGGAGGTCCCGGCGAACGTCGCCCGGGCCTCTCCCCGGGTGCGGCGTCCGCGACCGGGGGTCTACTGCGCGGGGTTCGGGAAGTTCCAGCCGGCGATGACGGGGGTGCCGTGCTCGCTGCCGAGCCGCGACGGCGCCGCCGTGCCGAGGGCGAACTTCCCGCCGTCCAGCGCGGTGAGCCCGATCCACCGGGCGCCGATGACCCGGCAGATGTGGCCGTGGGCCACGAGCACGACCGGGCCGCGCGCGGTGGCGTCCATCGCGCGGCGCAGGACGCGGTCGGCGCGCTTCGCGACGGTCGCCGGGGAGTCCCCACCCGGGGTGAAGTGGGTCCAGAGCGTCCAGCCGGGGACCGTCTCGCGGATCTGCGGGGTGGTGAGGCCCTCGTACTCGCCGTAGTCCCACTCCGCGAGGTCGTCGTCGACGGCGTCGACGTGCAGGCCGGCGAGTTCGGCGGTGCGCACGGCGCGCGTCCGAGGGCTCGACAGCACGAGCGCGGGGTGGAGCCCCGCGAACATCGGGGCGAGCGCCGCCGCCTGTTCCTCGCCCTTCTCGGTGAGGGGGACGTCGGTGCGGCCCGTGTGCTTGCCGGTACGGCTCCACTCGGTCTCGCCGTGGCGCACGAGCCAGATCGCGGCATCGGCCGGGATGGGACCCGTGTGCAACGATCCGACCGAGTCCGCCGACGCCAGCAGGGCCGGCTCCACCTGGGCGGAGCCGGCCGCTGCCGGGTCGGTACTGGTGGAACTCACGCCTTCTTGGTCTCCCAGAAGATGTCCGAGATCTTGGCGATCTGGTCCAGCAGCTTCTGGCCCTCGGCCGGGTCGACCGCGCCCTTGCCGCCGGCGGCGCCCGCCTGCTTGGTGGCCTCGTTGAACAGCTGGTGCAGCTCCGGGTACTTCTCGAAGTGCGGGGGCTTGAAGTAGTCGGTCCACAGCACCCAGAGGTGGTGCTTGACCAGTTCAGCCCGCTGTTCCTTGATGATCAGGGCGCGGGTGCGGAACACCGGGTCCTCGTTGCCCTGGTACTTCTCCATGATCGCCTTGACCGACTCGGCCTCGATGCGGGCCTGGGCGGGGTCGTACACACCGCACGGCAGGTCGCAGTGGGCCGATGCGGTGGCGGAGCGGTGGAGCAGTCGCACGGTTGCCTCCTGGTGTCGAGACGGTCCGCGCGGCCGGGTGCGGTCGCGGGAACCGTCAGGGTCGTCGGGCCCCGGACTCCGGGTCCGGAACCGCGTTCCGACCCTACTCTGAGGCCCGTGCCATCAGTCCCCGCACGAGGCCCGGGCGAAACGTCGGGCGCGCCACGGGAACGCACCCTGCTGCCGCTGCAGCTGATCACCGTGCGCGGCCCGTCGATGGTGCCGACGTTGCGTCCGGGCGACCGGCTGCTGGTGTGGCGCGGCGGCCGCGCCCGACCCGGCGACGTCGTCCTCGGCACGTTCGCCGATCTCCCCGGTCGGCTCGTGGTCAAGCGGCTGCGGGCGCTCGAGCCGGGCGGTCGTGCGCTCCTCGCGAGCGACAACGACGCCGCCGGCGGTGACAGTCGCACGCACGGCCCGGCCCGGGTGCTCGGACGGGTCGTGCTGGTGCAGCGCGGCGCCACGATCCGGCGGCCCGCGGCGGCGCCAGCGCTGTGACGCGGGACCGCGTGGCCCGGCTCACGACGCTCCGCCCCCGGTGGCGCGTCCCGGCAGACTGTCCGCCACCGGCACACGCGCGACGCGTCCACCACCCCTCGGACCGTCACCCGCGGGTCCGCTCCCGCGGAGCCCGCCCGATCCTGGACGAGAGGACGTCATGGTCAGCGCCGACCGGCCCACCTTCGACCCCGAGCACGAGGTCTTCCGCGCCCACGTGGGTGGCAAGTTGCGGGTCTCGTCGACGATGCGGTTGACCGACCGCGCCGCGTTGTCGGTGGCCTACACGCCCGGCGTCGCCGAGGTCTGCACCGCGATCGCCGGCGACGCCGCCCTGGCCCGGGAGTACACGTGGGCGTCGCGGGTGGTCGCCGTGGTCAGCGACGGCACCGCCGTGCTCGGTCTCGGCGACATCGGCCCGAAGGCGTCGCTGCCCGTCATGGAGGGCAAGTGCGCGTTGTTCGCGGAGTTCGCCGGGTTGAACGCCGTGCCGATCGTGCTGTCGACCACCGATCCCGACGAGATCGTCGCGGCGGTCACAGCGATCGCGCCGTCGTTCGGCGGCATCAACCTCGAGGACATCTCTGCGCCGCGCTGCTTCGAGATCGAGGACCGGTTGCGGGCGGCGCTGCCGATCCCGGTCTTCCACGACGACCAGCACGGCACGGCGATCGTCGTGCTGGCCGCGCTGCGCAACGCCGCGCTGCTGACCGGCCGCACCCTGGCCGACCTCCGGGTGGTCGTGAGCGGAGCCGGCGCCGCCGGGGTGGCGTGCACGAAGATCCTGCTCGCGGCGGGGATCGGTGACATCGCGGTGTGTGACTCGAAGGGCGTCGTGCACGCCGGCCGCGCCGATCTCAACGGCCCCAAGACCGCACTGGCCGCCTCGACCAACCGTTCGGGTCTGACCGGCTCGCTCGACGACGCCCTGCGTGGCGCCGACGTGTTCCTCGGGGTGTCGGCCGGGCGGGTCCCGGAAGCCGTCGTCGCGACCATGGCGCCGTCGGCGATCGTCTTCGCGCTGGCGAACCCGCACCCGGAGGTCGACGTCGACGTCGCCCACCGGCACGCGGCCGTGGTGGCCACGGGGCGGTCGGACTTCCCCAACCAGATCAACAACGTGCTCGCGTTCCCGGGCGTGTTCGCGGGCGCGTTCGACGTCGGCGCACGCGCGATCACCGAGGGCATGAAACTCGCCGCGGCCGCGGCGATCGGTGCGGTCGTCGCCGACGAGTTGGCGCCGGACCTCATCGTCCCGACCCCCTTCGACCCACGGGTTGCCCCGGCCGTCGCCGCGGCAGTGGCCGCTCGCGCCGTGCTCGACGGCGTGGCCTGACGCGTCTCGCCTGACGCGGCACGCCGTCGCGCCGTCGCGGTCGCGCGTCGGGTCAGGCGGTCGCCGCGAGCGCGGCACGCAGGGCGTCGTCCCACGGGGTGGGCGCGAGGCCCAGTTCCCGCTGGGTGGTCTGCGACTCGAGCAGGTACGGCTCGGTGAACTGGTGGCGCGTCTCGCCGAGTTCGCGCAGGAACGGCACGGCGATCCCGGCGGTGCGGACCAGCGGCCACGGCACGGTGGTGATGCCGGGCGTCTTCGCCCCCGACAACCGGGCGACGTCGGCCGCGACCTCGCGCGGTGACTTCGCGGGGTTGCTCGGGACGTGCCAGACCCGACCGACCGCCCGCGCGTCGGTGCCGAGCGTGGCGAGGGTGCGTCCGACGTCGGGGACGTAGGTCCAGGTGTGCGGGGCGTCGACGTCGCCGGTCAGCATGAAGACGTGCTTGCCGCGGCGTGCCCGCGGCAGGATCGTCGCGGTGACGTAGGACGTCGAGGTGGTCGTGCCGGGGCCGAAGTAGTCCGAGGCGCGGGCTTCGGTGTAGCGCAGGGTGCCGGCGGCGTGCGCGGCGAAGGCCTTCTCGGTCATGACCCGTCGCAGTTCACCCTTGTGGCCGTTCGGGCGCATCGGGGTGTCCTCGGCCATGGTCCGGGTGGCCTCGTCGAAGACGTAGAGGTTGCCCATCGTCACGAGGGTCTTGCCCGCTGCGGCAGCGAGGATGGCCTCGGCCATCGGCGGCCACTGCTGCTCCCACTCGTTGTACGACGGCGGGTTGAGCGCGTTGTAGACGACGTCGAACCCCTCGGCGGCCTCGGTGACCGCCCGGCTGTCGGTGGCGTCGACTGCGAGGCGCCGGACCCCGGGGAGGTCGGGGCCGGTGCCGGACCGGCTGGCCAGCACGACCTCGTGGGAGGGGTCGAGGTCGAGCAGGGCGGTGGCGGTGGCGCGGCCGACGCCGCCGGCTCCGACGATGAGGTGACGCGACATGGGAACTCCTCGGTGATTGACGTTCGCTGATGAGAACAGTGTTCTCGAACCCGGCGCTCGTGTCAAGAACGGTGTTCTCGGATGTGGACAGGCGTCACGTCGGCTGGCAGACTGGCGGGGTGACCGCACCCGGCATCCGCGAACGCAACCGCCGCGACCTGAC
This sequence comes from Jatrophihabitans sp. YIM 134969, assembly GCF_054456675.1. Classification (NCBI taxonomy): domain Bacteria; kingdom Bacillati; phylum Actinomycetota; class Actinomycetes; order Jatrophihabitantales; family Jatrophihabitantaceae; genus Jatrophihabitans; species Jatrophihabitans sp. YIM 134969. The sequence goes on along the minus strand of NZ_JBTJEQ010000009.1, from coordinate 7,703 downwards.
GACCGCCCTGCTCGACGCCGCCCGGCAGCAGTTGGGGGAGGTCGGGGCCGCCGCGCTGTCGCTGCGCAGCGTCGCCCGCGAGGTCGGCATGGTGCCGTCGGCCGTCTACCGCTACTTCCCGAGCCGCGACCACCTCCTCACCGCCCTGCTGATCGAGGGCTACGAGGGGCTGGCGTCCGCCCTGGAATCCGCCGAGGCGGGCGCCCGACCGTCCGACGCCGCCGGCCGGTGGCGGGCGGTCTGCCACGCCGCACGGGACTGGTCCGCCGCGCATCCGCAGGAGTGGTCGCTGCTCTACGGCTCACCGGTGCCGGGCTACGGCGCGCCCACCGACACCGTCGCGCCCGTCGAACGGATCGTCGCGGTCTTCGGCCGGGTGTTCGTCGAGGTCGGCGCGGGGGAGCGGCCGCCCACCGGCCCGCGCCGACTGCCGTCCGCCCTGCGCCGCGACCTCGCTGAGCTGAAGGCTTCGCCGATGTTCGCGGTCGACGGCGCGCCGGCCGACGTCCCCGACCTCGCCCTGCTCCGCGCGGTCGGCGCGTGGGTGCAGGTGTTCGGTCTGATCAGCTTCGAACGTTTCGGTCAGTTCCAGAACGGGATCGACGACCTCGACGGGTTGTTCGCCGCGGAGGTCGACATCCTCTGGCGGACCCTCGCGGGGGTGTGACCGCCGCCTGAGACGCCCATGTGGTCGGACAGGTGGCTCACAGCCGACGGTCGTGTGCTCTGGGACGCGGCGAGTCGAGAGGGGTTCACGTGGGGCTGACAGGTGCGGGCACGGTCGTGGTCGCGGTGGTGGTGGTGGTGGTCGGTCTCGCGGTGGCGACCGTCGTCTGCTGGAACCGGATCCGCCCGCGGTGGCGCTGGCCCGCGCGGTTGGGCCTGCTGCTCGCGGGCGACCTCGCCGCCGTCCTCGTGGTCGCGTTGCTCCTCAACGACGCGTACGCCTTCTACCCGTCGTGGTCGGAACTGCTCGGCGACGGCGCGCACAACGGGGAGACCACGGTGGCGGCGGGATCGCTGGACCCGTCGTTGCACCAGCAACTCGCGGCCGCGGCGCAGAGCGGGCACGGCACGCTCGTGCCGCTGCGCATCGAGGGTCCAGCGGCGCACCTGGTCACCGGCGTCTCGAGCCTGGTCTACCTGCCGGCCGTGTACGGCGACCCGGCCTGGGCCAACACCCGGTTCCCCGTCGTCGAACTGCTCGACGGTTACCCCGGCAGCCCGGGGACCTGGACGGGCGTCCTGCACGTGCAGGACATCCTGGACGCCGAGATCGCCGAGCACCGCATGCCGCCGACCATCGCGGTCATGGCGGTGTCGAACGTCGACCTGCCGCGTGACACCGAGTGCGCGAACGTCGTCCACGGTCCGCAGGTCGACACCTACCTCACCGACGACGTCCGCACGGCGGTCACCACCGCGTTCCGCGCCTCGGAGAGCGGCTACGCGTGGACGCTCGCCGGGTTCTCGACCGGTGGCTACTGCGCGGGGGTGATCGCGGCGCGCCACCCGCAGATGTTCGCGGCGGCGGCCTCCATCGACGGGTACGCCGCGGCCGCGCACGACCACACCACGGGCGACCTGTTCGGCGACGACACCGCGTTGCGGGAGCGGGCGGACCTCCACTGGTGGATGCGCCACCCGCCCTCGCCGAGGGTGCCGTTGCTGCTGATGGCGAGCCGTCAGGACGCGGGTCCCTGGCACTCCGACACCACGCTGGCGGTCGAGGCGGTGCGCGCCCGCTGGCCGGTGTCGCAGTTGGTGCTGCCCACCGGCGGCCACGACGCGTCGACCTTCGACGCCGAGATCCCGGTCGCGCTGTCGTGGCTCGCCCATGCCGCCAGTGGCCCGCTGGCCCCGGTGCCGTCGGTCGACGGTCTGCTGCCCAGCCCGGTCCTGCGTGCGCCCCAGGACGCGGTGAGTGGCGACTTCACCCGGTGAGTCGGTGAGGGGGCCTACTCGTCCTCGTCGTCGGCGCGGGCCAGCCAGGTGGCGAAGCGGTCGACGGCCGTCTCGAAGTCGGGGTTGAGGTCGACGAACGTCGCGAGCCGCTCGCCCAGCCACTCCAGGCTGACCTGCTCCTCGCCCCGACGGCTGACCAGTTCCTCGATGCCGCGGTCGGTGAAGTACACGGCTGCTCAGACCTCCTCGAGGGCGCCGTACGAGACGCCGAGTTCCTCACGGGCGGCGTCGAGCACCCGCAACACGCCCACGGTGTCGACCAGCGGCACCAGGGGACTCTCCAGGTCACCGTCACGCAGAGCCCGTTCGACCTCCACGATCTCCGGGGTGAACCCCTCGTGGCGACCGACGGCCACGGTCTCCTCGACGCCGTCGGGCGACACGAACACGACCCGGTCGGGATCGTGGGTGCGGCCGTACATCACCAGGTGCCCCTCGGTGCCCGACACCACGGTGTGCGGGTCGGCCGTCGTCGTCTCGAAGCTCGCGGCGAGCTGCGCCGTGGCACCGTCGGGGTAACCGAGCTGCAGCGCGACGCTGGCGTCGACCCCGTTCGGTGCGACCCGCCCGCTGATCGCGAGTGACTCCGGTGGGCCGAGGAACGCCCACGCGAGGTGGGTGACGTACACGCCCACGTCGAGCGCGGCGCCTCCGCCGGTGGCCGGGTCCCAGAGTCGACTGGTCGGGTCGTAGGGGAAGCGGCGGGACAGATCGCTGCGCAGGGCAACGATCCGACCCAACCGGGTCTCGGCCGCCTCGACGGCCGCGCGGACCGCGGGCAGGCAGCGGGTCCAGAGCGCCTCCATGCAGAACACGTGCTCGCGGGCGGCGAGGTCGACGAGGTCCTGCGCCTGGTCCGCGGTGAGCGTGAACGACTTCTCGACCAGCACGGGCTTGCCGGCCTCGAGCAGGGTCCGCACCTGCGGGTGGTGCTGACCGTGGGTGGTCGCCACGTACACGACGTCGACGTCGGGATCGTCGGCCAGGGCGCGGTAGTCGCCGTACGAGGTCGCCGCCCCGAACTCCCCCGCGAACGCCGCCGCCCGGTAGGCGTCCCGCGCCGCCACGGCCTGCACGACACTGTCCGGCGACGCCGCGATCGTCGCCGCCGTCTGCCGCGCGATCGCCCCCGCCCCCTGGATCCCCCACCTGATCGGCCGGTCCGGGTCGAGCGTCGTCGCCATGCCCGCCAACCTACCGACCCCCACCCCCACACTGTTGATCAAGACGTTTCTGTCGTTGTCGGGCCTCGGATCGCGACACTTTCGTCGTGATCAACTCAGAAGGGGACGCGGGGGACGGCGAAGCGGGGTCGGACGCCGATCGCCGCGCCGATGCGGGCGGCCGTCCGGTTCGGGTGGCTGATGTCGTCCTTGGTGAAGTACAGGAGTCGCCACCGCAGCGCGTCGAGGGCGTTGTGTCGCGCACGGTCGTAGATCAGTCGATCGGCGTGGATGACGCCGTCGTACTCGATGCCGACCCTGTACCGCGCGTAGCCCAGGTCGAGCCGGTATCGGCCCGTCGGTGTGCGGATGTCGATCTGCAGGTCGAGGTCCGGCAACGCGGCCGCGATGGCGATCCACCGCAGTCGGCTCTCCTGCGGCGACTCCGCCCGCGGATCCGCGATCTCGATGGTGCGGCGTACCGCGACGATCCCGCGGAGCCCGTGCTGGGCCTCCGCCTCGGCGCGCAGCGTGTCGGGCGTGACGAGGCCGGTCCGGAGTGCGGCGTCGAGCACGACGAGCTGCTCGCGCGGGTGCAGTTCCCGGGCGAGGTCCACCGCGGTGCGGTCCGGAGCGGTGACGAGCACGCCACCCACGCGGTAGGTCGCCGGCGGCCGGTGGGTCGAGTGCAGCCGGAGTCCCTTCTGGCCGCGGTCGACCTCGGACTCCGCGCCGCACAGGTGCACACACCGGTCGTCGACCACCCCGAAGCCCAGCAGGTGGGCGCCCGAGTGGTGCGAGCCGGGGAACTGCTCGCCCACCGACAGCTGCGCCGCACGGACCATGACCGACGGGTCGCGCTCGACCTCACCACCCACCAGCACGCCGCGGAACGGGCTGCCGAGGACCTGCTTGGCGCGGGCGTGACGGATGGCGGCCGGGGAGTGACAGGTCAGGTCACGGACGCGGGTGGGCGGGAGTAGCCGGAGGTCGCACACCCGGCGATCCTCGGCCCGCTGCGGCCACCTCGGCTGATCTTTCTCCAGCCTGTGGACAACCCGAGTTGATCACGACGTTCCTGTCGTTGTGAGGGGCCCGACAACGACAGAAACGTCTTGATCAACTCGCCCCGGGGTCAAGCGAAGGCGGAGGTGACGACCTCGCGCTGCTGGGCCTCGTGGACGCTGGCGGAGCCGACGGCGGGGGAGGCGGAGGGCTTGCGGGAGACGAGGCGGACGGTGCGGTCGAGGTGCGGGACGATCGACAGCGCGACGAACGGCCAGGCGCCCTGGTTGCCCGGCTCCTCCTGGGTCCACACGAGTTCGGCGTCGGGGAAGCGGGCGAGGACGGCCTGCAGCTCCTCCACGGGCATCGGGTAGAGCTGCTCGAGGCGGATCACCGCGACCGAGCCGGTGGCGTCCCGCGAGGCGCGCTCTGCGAGCAGGTCGTAGGCGACCTTGCCGGTGCAGAGCAGCACCTTGGTCACGGCGGAGTCGTCGCCCGAGGGGCCGTCGACCAGCACCGGGGAGAAGCCGCCGGAGGTGAAGGCCTCGACCGGCGAGGTCGCGGCCTTCAGCCGCAGCAGCGACTTCGGTGTGAAGGCCACCAGCGGGCGACGGACCGTGGTGAGGCCCTGACGACGCAGCAGGTGGAACCAGTTGGCCGGCGTGGTGCACTGTGCAACGGTCATGTTCTTCTCGCCGCACAGCTGCAGGAACCGCTCGATGCGGGCCGACGAGTGGTCCGGCCCCTGACCCTCGTAACCGTGCGGCAGGAGCAGGGCCACCGACGAGCGCTGGCCCCACTTGGCCTCGCCCGCCGAGATGTACTCGTCGATGATGCTCTGGGCGCCGCCGACGAAGTCGCCGAACTGCGCCTCCCAGCACACCAGCGAGTTCTCGTCGACCACCGAGTAGCCGTACTCGAAGCCGAGCGCCGCGTACTCCGACAGCAGCGAGTCGTAGACCCGGAACTGGCCGCTGGCGCCGGCGAAGCTTCGGAGCGGCGTGTACTCCTCGCCGGTGGCGCGGTCGATGAGCACCGCGTGGCGCTGCGCGAACGTGCCGCGGCGGCTGTCCTGACCCGCCAGCCGGACGTTCTTGCCGTCCGCCAACAACGCGCCGTACGCGAACAACTCGCCGGTGGCCCAGTCGACGTTGCCGCCGGTGGCCATCGCGGCCCGGCGGTCGATCTGCGGCTTGAGCCGCGGGTGGACGGTGAAGCCCTCGGGCAGTTGCACGTACGCGTCGCCGATGGCCTTGATGACCTCGGGGGTCGTGGCGGTCGGCACGGACTGGTCGGGCGTGCGGGGCATGTCCGGGGTCTTGGTCGGCCGGCCGGTCGCGCCGCGGGTCTCCACGAACACCTTCTCGAGCTGGCTCTGGAAGTCGCGCAGCGCTTCCTCGGCGTCGTCGAGGGTGATGTCGCCGCGACCGACGAGGGCCTCGGTGTAGAGCTTCCGCACGCTGCGCTTGTTGTCGATGATGTCGTACATCACCGGCTGCGTGAACGACGGGTTGTCCGCTTCCTGGTGGCCGCGCCGCCGGTAGCAGATCAGGTCGATGACGACGTCCTTCTTGAACTCCCGCCGGTAGTCGACGGCGAGCTTGGCGACCCGCACGCAGGCCTCGGGGTCGTCGCCGTTGACGTGGAAGATCGGCGCGGAGATCATCCGCGCGACGTCCGTTGCATAGAGCGTCGAGCGGGCCGCGGCGGGCGACGTGGTGAACCCGACCTGGTTGTTGATGACGACGTGCACGGTGCCGCCGGTGCGGTACCCGCGCAGCTGCGACAGGTTGAGGGTCTCGGCCACCACGCCCTGGCCCGCGAACGCGGCGTCGCCGTGGACCAGCAGCGGCAGGACGGTGAAGCCGCCCTCGCCCTTGTCGATGACGTCCTGCTTGGCGCGCACGATGCCCTCGAGGACCGGGTCGACGGTCTCCAGGTGCGAGGGGTTCGCGACCAGTTCGACGTCGATCTCGCCGTTGGGGTGCTTGAACCGGCCGGTCGCCCCCAGGTGGTACTTGACGTCGCCCGAGCCCTGCGCGGTCGAGGGGTCGATGTTGCCCTCGAACTCGTTGAAGATCTTGGCGTACGGCTTGCCGACGATGTTGGCGAGCACGTTGAGCCGGCCGCGGTGGGCCATGCCGATGACGACCTCGTCGAGCTCCTGCTCGACCGCGCGGCCGAGCACGGCGTCGAGCAGCGGGATGACGCTCTCGCCGCCCTCGAGGCTGAACCGCTTCTGCCCCACGTACTTGGTCTGCAGGAAGGTCTCGAACGCCTCGGCGACGTTGAGCCGGCCGAGGATGTGCTTCTGCTCCTCACGCGGCAGGGAGGTCTCGACCTTCTCGACCCGCTCCTGGATCCACACCCGCTGCTCGGGGTCGGTGATGTGCATGTACTCGACACCGACGCGGCGGCAGTAGGCGTCGCGCAGGACGCCGAGGATGCCGCGCAGGCTCATCAGCCGGGCCCCGGTGAACCCGCCGACCGGGAACTCGCGGTCGAGGTCCCACAGGGTGAGGCCGTGGCGGGTGATGTCGAGGTCGGGGTGGTTGCGCACCGTGAACTCGAGCGGGTCGGTGTCGGCCATGAGGTGACCGTTGGTGCGGTACGCGTTGATCAACTCGACGACGCGGGTCGCCTTGTCGATCTGGCCCTCGTGGGAGGTCTCGCGGTCGACCATCCACCGCACCGGCTCGTACGGGATCCGCAGCGACGCGAAGATGCCGTCGTAGAACTCGTCGGCGAGCAGCAGCTCGTGCACCGTGCGCAGGAACGCGCCGGACTCCGCACCCTGGATGATGCGGTGGTCGTAGGTGGAGGTCAGCGTCATGATCTTGCTGATGGCGCGCTGCGCGAGGCCCTCGGGCGACATCCCGCTGAACTCCGCGGGGTACTCCATCGCCCCGACACCGACGATCGTGCCCTGCCCCGGCATGAGCCGCGGGACCGAGTGGTTGGTGCCGAGCGTGCCGGGGTTGGTCAGGCTGATGGTGACGCCGGAGAAGTCCTCGACCCCCAGCGACCCGCCGCGTGCGCGGCGCACGATGTCCTCGTAGGCCGCGACGAACTTGGCGAAGTCGAGCGTCTCCGCCTTCTTCAGGGCGGCGACGACCAGGTTGCGTGAGCCGTTCTTGCCCGGCAGGTCGATCGCGAGCCCGAGGTTGACGTGCGCGGGCTGGACGACGGTCGGCTTGCCGTCGACCTCGGCGAAGTGCTTGTTCATCTCCGGGTGACGGACGACGGCCTCGACCATCGCGTACCCGATGAGGTGGGTGAAGCTGACCTTGCCGCCACGCGCGCGGCGCAGGTGGTTGTTGATCACCGTGCGGTTGTCGGCGATGAGCTTGCTCGGCACCGCCCGCACGCTCGTGGCGGTGGGCAGCGCGAGCGAGGACTCCATGTTCGCGACGACCCGGCTGGCGGCGCCCCGGATCGGCGAGCTGACGTCGACGGCGTCGTCCGTGGCGTCGGGCGCAGCGGCGGCCGGGGTGGCGGCGGTCGGCTTCGGCGTGGCGGGCGCGGTGACGGCCGCCGGGGGAGTCGGGGGTGCGCTCACCTGCGCCGCGG